>CAZDZP010000001.1:0-28690 GCA_964509855.1 uncultured Anaerolineaceae bacterium
GTTCTGGCCGATGGCCGCGCTTGCCTTGTGGCCGAATACGCGCTCGGCCGCCGCGTTCCAGACCTGGATGACGCCGTCCGTCCCCGCAAAGATGACTGCGTCTGGCGCCTGCTCCACGAGCATTGCGAGCGTACTGACGTCTGCTGTCTGTCCCTGTTGTTCGCTCATGCGGCCATCCTACTCCCGCCGCACAGGAACCTCGACCGGTGTGCTAACGGCCCACGTCGAAGGGTTCGGCCGGGTAGCGGCCTGCAGCGATGGCATCGAGATGCTTGCCCAGCACGCGGGGAACGAAGTAGTCCTGCGAGGTCGCCACTTCCGGGGCCGCCCACCAGCGGTGTTCCTGCATGAACACAAACTCTTCCGGTTCCTGGTTGTCGGTGCAGACTTCGAAGCGATTGCAGCGCGCCACGAAGTAGCGCTCCTGCTGCTCGATCCACTGTCCGTTGAATTCGAATTGGTGGTTGCGCAGCCATACGCACGGGCCGATCTCGGCGTCGCGAAGCCCGGTTTCCTCCCACAGTTCGCGCACGGCCGCTTCGAGGTAGCTCTCGCCTGGGTTTACGCCGCCGCCGGGGGTGATCCACAGCGTGCGCTTTGCCTTCGTTGACTCGGGGTTGATGCGGAAGAGCAGCAGCCGGTCCGTGTCGTCGAACAGCAGCACGCGTGCGGCGGGCCGGGGAATGGGGTTGCGTTCTTCCATGCCGCCAGTTTCGCCGATTGCCGCGGGAAGCGAAACCCGCCTTGGCGTACACTCCGCCGATGGGTTACACACTCGTGATTGGTCACGCCGCCGCAGCTGGGGAAGCGCCCGCCAACACACTCGCCGGCGTGCGCGCCGCCCTCCACGCCCCCAGCGACGCCATGGAGATCGACGTCCAACTCAGCGCCGACGGCATCCCGGTCTTGCTGCACGACAACACCCTGGACCGCACGACAAATCTCTCCGGCCCCGTCAGCGACTACACCGTAGAACAACTGCGCGAAGCCAACGCCGGTAACGGCGAGTACGTGCCTACGCTGGCGGAAGTGCTGCAAATCGTGCAGGGTCATCTTTCGGTGTTGAGCGAACTCAAGCACACGCCCGACGATCCGGGGCAGGACGAACGCCTCGTCGATGCCGTGATGTCGGTCATCCGCGAGCACAACGCCGAGGCGTGGGCGGGCATCCATTCCTTCTCACCGGCGATGGTGGAGCGTGCCCGCGCGACCGAATCCCGCGTCGCCGCGGCTATCATTTCGCCGCCCGTCTTTGGCGAAGACCTGCACCGCTTGCTCGCGGCCACGCTCAAGCGCGGCGGCCAGGCGGTCTCGGTCCATCACTCCTGCGTGACGCGTGACCTGGTGCGGACGGCCAAGTTCCGCCAGCTCAACGTCTGGTGCTGGACGCCGGACGACGAAGCCGAGTGGCAACGCCTGGTCGAATGCGGCGTCGACGGCATCATCACGAACTTCCCGTCGCGCCTCCGCAAACTGCTGGACGGGTAGCCCGGCTTAGCTCTTCCGCTTCGCGTTCAACCGTTCGTCGAACCGCGCCTGGTCGGCGACAAAGCGGGTGTGCGTGCCGTTCCCCACGTCGTCCACGCCATCGGTCGCGGTCCAGGAAAAGTCGACGCGACGCCCTTCGACCGCGGTCACTATCACGTTCGCCGTGACGGTCAGCCCTTCGGGCGTGGCGGCGGTGTGGTTGATGACAATCTGCGCGCCAACGCTCAGCTGGCCATCATCCAGGTGCGTCGCCAGCCACTCCGCCGCCGCCTTTTCGACGAGAGCGCCAAGCGCCGGTGTGCTGAACACGTCGGGCGTGCCGTTGACGATGCGGCTGGCGAAATGTTCGGGCGCCACGACTACCTGCTGTGACGCTTCCATACCGGGTTGAATGTCGCTTACTGCCATGCTTCCACCTCGTGGCGGAAGCCTAACGCGGCGCCACTGTTTTCGTCGAGCAACGAACGTTTCATACGGGCATGGCATGATTGGGACAGGTAGCCGTTTCGTTACCGGAGTTCCCCGGCCAGTGCAGCCCTTCAACGCCGCCCCCCACGACGATGTCCTCGCGCTGCTGATCCAGGTGGCCGTGCTGCTCGTGGCGGCACGCCTGTTGGGCGAAGTCGCACGCCGTCTCGGGCAGCCCGGAGTTGTCGGCCAGCTTCTCGCGGGCATCATCCTCGGCCCCTCTCTGCTGAGCGCCGCCTTCCCCTTCGTCGAACAATGGATGGTTCCGCAGAACGAAGTCCGCGGCTACCTAATCGAGGTTGTCGCGCTCATCGGCGCCATGCTCTTACTGCTCATCACCGGCCTCGAAACGGACCTCTCGCTCATCCGGCGGCACGCGCGCACGGCCATTGGCGTGTCGTTCGGCGGGATCGCGGTCACCTTCGCCAGCGGCTTCCTGCTCGGCACCTACCTGCCGGATGACCTGCTCGGCGACCCAACCCGCCGGACCATTTTCGCGTTGTTCATGGCCACTGCTATGTCCATCTCCGCCATCCCGGTGATCGCGAAGGTGTTGATGGAGATGAACCTGATCAGACGCGACATAGGCCAAACGATCATCGCCGCCGGCATGAGCGACGACACGATTGGGTGGATCCTGCTGTCCATTGTCGCCGGGCTGGCCAGCGGCGAAGCCGTGAGCGCGGGAAGCGTGCTCGAGATCGTTGGCAGCGTTCTCGCCTTCATGCTGCTTTCCTTCACCGCCGGGCGGTGGTTGGTCGCACGCGTGCTCGACATCGCACAGGACCGCTTCCTCGGCGAAGAGCGCATTCTTTCGGTCGTCATCGTGCTGACCTTCACGTGGGGCGCGATCACGCACGCGCTCGACCTGGAGGCGGTGCTCGGCGCCTTCGTCATGGGAATTCTGCTCGGCCAAATGCCACGGTTGCCGGCATCGGTGCACCGGCAGTTGATGGCGCTCTCCGTCGGTATCTTCACGCCCATCTTCTTCGCGGTGGCCGGCCTGAAAGTGAACGTGCGCAGCCTGCTCGAACCCGAGCTGCTGCTCGTTGCGGCGCTGGTCATTCTTGTGGCGACGGTCGGCAAGTTCGCCGGTACCTACGCCGGCGCCCGCCTCATCGGCGGGAAGTCGCACTGGAACGCCCTGGCCTATGGGTCCGGGCTGAACGCTCGCGGCGCGATGGAAATCATCATCGCCACCATCGGCCTTTCGCTCGGCATTCTCTCGCAGGACATGTTCTCCATCATCGTGCTGATGGCGATGGCGACCTCGCTGATGGCGCCGACTGCGCTGCGATTCGTGCTCGCGCGTGTAGAGCCAACGCCGGAGGAAGTGGAGCGCCTCCGCCGCGAAGAGATGGACGCCGCCAGCCGCTTCGGCACCATTCGGCGAGTCTTGCTCCCCGTGCGCATCCCGCCGCCGGGGGTGGGGTCGGCCACGCGTTCGCTGGAAGCGAGGCTCCTTTCGCAGCTTGGGTCGCAGCGCAAACTCTCCATGACCTTGATGACGGTTTGCGCCCCCGGGGACAGGGACAAGGCCATGGCCTCGCTTGGCGAAATGGCGGCGGAGTTCAAGGAACTTGACGTAACGCGTCGCGTTATCGAGTCGTCCCGCCCCGGCGACGCCATCATGGACGAAGTCGGCAAGGGCTACGATCTGCTCGTGCTCGGCGCGCCCGAAGGCGGCTCCGACCACGCCGTGCTCTTCACTCCCCTCGTGGACTACCTGGTGCGCATGGCGCCATGTCCGACAATTGTGGTGCAGGGTCGCATGGCCGAGGAGCACTGGCCGCCGTCGCGAATCCTCGTGCCATCCAATGGCGGCTCCATCGCTCGCAGCGCATCCGAACTGGGCATGCGACTCGCCAGTGCGAGCGGCGCGGGCGTGACCGTCCTCAACGTGGTTCCCGGGCGGCCCGGCCTCGGTGCACAAGTAGACGAAGCGCGCTCCTTCGAACGCCGAGCCGCACTCGCCCGCCGCATCATCAGCGAACATATCGAGCAGGGTGTCGCGCACGGAGTGAACGTCAACGGCGAAGTGCGCGTACATCCAGAGCGTGAGGAGACAATCATCAGCTTCGCGCGCCAGATCGATGCCGACCTCATCGTTGTCGGTACCGGTTTGCGCAGCGGTTCTGGCGAACTCTTCCTCGGCCCGGGGGTCGAACGGCTGCTTTCCACCGCGCCGTGCCCCGTGGTGGTCGTGAACGCACCCTAGCGTTCCGTCCGCAGCCGTCTCCGAAGTAAACTCGGGTTTCCCGCGAGTCCAGTAGAATTCGGATACGGCTCAAACCGTGACCTGAACGACGAGGCCCCCATGACTGCTGGCGCCCAGCCCTTCACCCCCGAGTCCCGGCGAGCCGCTGATGTCATGACGCGCGTTCGCGAAGAAGTGCATCGCGTCATCGTGGGGCAGGACCGGCTCATCGACCGGCTGCTGGTGGGCGTGCTGTGCCAGGGTCACGTGTTGGTCGAAGGCGTGCCGGGCCTCGCGAAGTCGCTCACGATTGCAACGCTCGCCTCGGCGGTCGATCTTTCGCACGTTCGCATCCAGTTCACGCCAGACTTGCTGCCCGCCGACATAATGGGTACGGAAGTCTTCAGCCCACGCGAAGGCACGTTCACCGTTCGGCAGGGGCCGGTCTTTTCGAACTTCGTACTGGCCGATGAAATCAACCGCGCGCCCGCCAAGGTGCAATCGGCATTGCTGGAAAGCATGCAGGAGCGGCAGGTCACCATCGCCGGTCAAACCTTTCCCCTCCCCGACCCCTTCCTGGTGATGGCTACGCAAAACCCCATCGAACAGGAAGGGACCTATCCTCTGCCCGAAGCGCAGCTCGACCGCTTCCTGCTGAAGACGACGGTGGACTACCCCTCCCGGCAGGAGGAGCGCCAGGTGCTGGACATGAGCCTCAATGGCAACTTCCCGCGGATCCGCGCCGTTGCTTCCCAGGATGACCTTTTCGCAGCGCGCGCCGCCGTCCACCAGGTGGCGCTCGACGACGCGCTCAAGGACTACATCGTGCAGCTGGTGACGGCCACGCGCCGCCCCGCGGCCTATCGCATGCCGGAACTGCAATCGCTCATCGCCTTCGGAGCCTCGCCGCGGGCGAGCATTGCGCTAGCGCAGGCGGCGCGAGCTCATGCCTTCATTGAGGGGCGCAGCTACACCACGCCCGACGATGTGAAAGCGCTCGCGCCAGATGTGCTGCGCCACCGCGTGGTGACCACCTACGAAGCCGATGCCCAGGAACTCAGCGCCGACGACCTCGTCGACCGCATCCTCCAGGGTGTGGAAGTTCCCTA
The DNA here is from genome assembly GCA_964509855.1 of uncultured Anaerolineaceae bacterium. Classification (GTDB taxonomy): domain Bacteria; phylum Chloroflexota; class Dehalococcoidia; order Tepidiformales; family Tepidiformaceae; genus CAZDZP01. Next base: position 5,263 of record CAZDZP010000001.1, read on the forward strand.
GCCGAACCGGCACTCCTCCCGCTTGAAGGAACTGCGCGGAGACGGGACTACGAAGGGGGCGAAACGGATGGGCTTCTTCTCACGGTTTTTCGGACGCGGCCGTGACGCCCACGATGCCAGCTCGAGCGGTGCGTCAAGTGCAGCCGACTTGCTGGAGCGCGTCCGCATGATTGAGCTCCGCGCCCGCCGGCTGGTGGACGACCTGCTGCTCGGCGAATACCACGCGGTCTTCCGAGGCCGTGGCATCGAATTCGACGAGATTCGCCCCTACATCCCCGGTGACGACACCCGCGACATCGATTGGAAGACCTTTGCCCGCTCCGGCGAGCCGTTCATCCGCCGCTACCGCGAGGACCGCGACCTGACGGTGTTGTTTGTGGTCGACACGTCGGCCTCGCAACGGGCGGGTGCTTTGGCACTTTCCAAGAAGGACGTCGCCGCGGAGCTCTGCGCAGTGCTCGCACTGGCGGCTGTGCGCAACAACGACAAGGTTGGGCTGCTGCTCTTCGCCAGCGAACCGGAACGCTACGTGCGCCCGGCCAGCGGCAGCACGCACGTTCTGCGCGTGGTGCGCGAAGTCCTGACGGCACAGCCCGCCACGCCGGGGACGAACATCGGTGGCGCGCTCGAATACCTCACGGGCGTGCATCGCCGGCGCGCGACCGTATTCCTCCTTTCGGACTTCCTCACCAAGGACTACGGGCGCGAACTGCGGGCGGCCGCGCTTCGCCACGACATCATCCCGATCTGCATCCGCGAACCGCTCGACACGGAGCTGCCCGCGGCTGGACTCGTGCGCGTCGCCGACCCGGAAACGGGCGACGTGTTCGATGTCGATGCCTCCAGCCCCCGGGTGCGCCAGGCTTATGCAGCGCACGTCCGCGAAATCGACGACGAACGTAAGGCACTCTTCGGTGAACTTGGCATGCACCCCATTGAGGTCACCGTTGGCGAGGACTACGTGGCCCCGCTGTTGCGATTCTTCCGCCGCCGCTCCGGACGGAGGGCTGCTTCGTGAAGTGGGCGACGGCTGTTTTGGCGTTGGCGCTGGTGGCCACCCTGGCGACCTGGCCTTCGAGCGCGGTTGCCCAGGAAGGTGACAGTGCCTCCTCCGGCACCACGACCACCCGCATCGGCGACCGCTTCCGCGTGATACTCGAAGTCGAAACCGAGGCGGGGGCGACCGTCGAAGTCGACCCCCTTGCACCGTCGTGGCAGGGCGTGCAGCTGGTTGGCATCGAAACCAGCGAGAGCATGGAGCAGGCGCGCGGCACCCTGCATCGCTTCGAGCTGGTGATGGCCGCCTTCGACCCCGGTGATCTCGTGCTGACGCCAGCAGTGCTCATCACCCGTGATGGGCTGGTGACGCGGCGCGAACTGCCGTCGTTCAACGTCTCCGTGCTCACGACGCTACCACTCGATGCCCCGCCGGTGCTCATCGAAGCGCCCCGGCCACTGCCGATCGGCGGGGCGCAATCGCCGTTCCTGGTCCCGGCAGTGGCGGCCTCTGTCGCCTTTACCGTGCTGGTGCTCGGGTTCGCTATATACCGCCTGTACCGCTATCTCACAAGCCGCCCGCCCAAGGATCGCCCGCCGGTAGCTGCCGAACCTACGTGGGAACCGGGCGAACTCCCGCCCGTTGAAGGGCTCCTGGCCGACCCGGTTGCGGCCTACCGCGCGCTCAGCGCCACGGTGCGCGAATCGCTGACGTCTCGCTACGGTTTCCCCGCGCGCGCGCTCACGACTCGGGAGCTCATCGCGCGCATGCAGGACGAGGGCGTCGACCGCTGGCAGGCGCGTCTAGTCGCTGGGCTGCTGGAGAACTGCGACTCCGTCGTCTACGCCGGCTACTACCCGGCGCCCGACCGCCGCCGCGCCGACCATTCCATGGCCGAAGAAATCCTCGAAGGGATGCGGGCCTAGCCATGGAACTTGCCTACCCGGCGGTACTACTCCTCTTCCCGGTCGCTATCGGCGCGCTGCTGCTGCTGCGAAGGCAGACCCGTCCCATTGCTGTGCCAACGCTCGCCGGGCTGAAGGGCACCAGTCACGGATGGAAGGTGCGGGCACGCCGGACGCTGCCCCTGCTGCGCATCCTCGCGGTGGCGCTCATCGCAATTGGTCTCGCCCGCCCTCGCGAAGGCGAAGCAACCACCATCATTCCCGCCGAAGGGCTCGACATCGCCGTCTCGATGGATATCTCCGGAAGTATGGTCCAGTCCAGGTTTGGAACCGACCGCGTCACCCGCCTGGAAGGGGCAAAGCTCGTGCTTCAAGACTTCATCGCACAGCGCCCCGACGACCGCATCGGCGTGGTCGTATTCCAGCGGCACGCGATACCCCTGGCTCCGCCGACGCTCGACCATACTGCGCTCGACGCAATTGTCGCCGAGATTCGGTCCGGCCTGGTGGAAGATGGCACGGCGATAGGCCTGGGGCTTGTTGTCGCAGTGAATATGCTGGAGCGCTCCGAAGCTGCTTCGCGCGTGGTCATTCTGCTCACCGATGGTCAACACAACCAGGATTCCCTGCAGCCGATGCCAGCCGCACGGGTCGCCGAGGCCGAAGGTGTGCGCGTGTACACCATCGGCATCACCAGTCCCGGCTCCTCGGGGTCACTCTCCATCGGCTCGGTCGACTCGGAGCTTCTCACCGCCATGGCCGAACTGACCGGCGGGCGCTACTTCGAAGCGGCCTCCGTCGATGACCTCGCTGAGGTCTACGAAGAGATCGGCACGCTCGAAACCAGCGGCCTCGCCCGTGAACGGTTCGTGGCCTACCGCGAGTTCGGTCCGTGGTTCCTGGCGTTGGCCGCCCTGCTCATCGCGATTGAGATCACGCTGCGCAGCACGGTGCTGGGGAGGGCTTCGTCGTGAGCTTCGCCCGGCCAGAACTCCTGCTGTCCCTCGTGTTGTTGTTTCCGCTCGTCCTGTTGTGGCTGCGTTCCGCGTTGCGGCGCCGGAAGGCAGCCCGGCCACTTTCCCGAACGGCGGCGCCGCGCGTGCAAACGCTCGCCACCGTCTTTGCGCTCGCCGGGCTCACGTTGCTGGTCGTGGCGGCGGCCGGCCCCCGCTGGGGCGAAGTCGAAGTCGATACGCCGCGCGAGGGTGTCGATGTCCTCTTTGTTGTCGACGTCTCGCGTTCCATGGATGCCCGCGACGTCGCACCGAACCGCATCACGGCCACGAGGGAAGCCATGGGCGCTTCTCTCGCGGGACTCGGCGGCGACCGCGTAGGGCTGGTGATCTTCGGCGGTACCGCACACGTTCGCTTCCCCCTGACCACGGACCTCGCCGCCGCCAGCAGCGTGGTGCTCACGCTCGAAAGTGGGAGCCTCTTCGTGGAACCGGGGTCGGTCATCGCCGCGGGGCTGGAGGCAGCGCTTGCCGTCTTCGAAGGCGAAGCCGAGCAGGGGCGAGTCGTCGTCCTCGTCTCCGATGGCGATGACCTTGGCGCGGACCCGGTTCAGCTGGCCACTGCGCTCAACAACGCCGGCATCGACCTCCTGGTGGTGGGGGTCGGCACCGCGGAAGGCGCGACGGTGCCCGTCTACGACCGGCGCGTGGGTGAAATCGTTGACCTTGCCGACGCAAACGGGACGCCGATCATCTCCCGGCTGGAAGAGACACGGCTGATAGAACTCGCCCGCGAGGCGGACGGCCGCTACATCGGGAACGACCTTTCAGCGCTGCCCGGCGCACTGGCCGGTCGGGTTGCCTCTCTGCAGCAGGCGCAGCTCGACGAGCGTACAACGTCCGTGCCCGTCGAACGCTTTCCGCTCTTTGGCGCGCTGGCCTGCGCGATGTTTGGGCTGGCGTTGGTTGTCGAACGCGGGCTCTCGGTGCGCCGCCAACCGGTGATGTTGGCCACTCTCGGCGTCGTCGCGTCGCTGCTCATTTCGTGCGAAACGGAGGCGTATTCTGCGAACGAACGCGGACTCGAAGCCTTCGAAGCCCGTGACTATCCCGGCGCGCTGGAAAGCTTCCGTGAAGCCGTTGCCGCCGCCCCCGTCGATTTCCAGGCCACACTCAACCTGGCCGCGACCTACCACGCGCTCGACCGCTACAACGACGCGGCAGCCACCGCGCGGCGTGCCACGGGTTCGAGCAGGGCGGAAACCCGCGCCGTCGCCCAGTCCACGGTAGGCCACGCGCTGTTTGCACAGGGCGACCTGCGCGGCTCGCTGGAGGCTTTCCGTGAAGCGCTGCTCGAAGACCCCCAGCCCGCTTACCGGCACAACTACGAGGTGGTGTACCGGCTGCTCAACCCTCCGCCGGAACCCGAACCTGAGCCCACGCCGGAGCCGGCTGAAACTCCTGGCGATGACGAACCTGCCACCCCGGAACCCGGTGGCAACGGCCAGCCCCAACCCACCCCCGATCCGGGTGAACCAGGCGACGGTGAACCGGGTGAGGGTGAGCCCGGCGAAGGTGAGCCAGGCGAGGGCGAGCCCGGCAGCGGCCCCGCAAGCCCATCCGAACTGGCCAACGCGATTGAACTGATCGACCGCCAGATTGCCGGTCTCACGCCGGAAGACGAGGGTGAAATCTCTCCAGCTGTCTCGCAGGAGATACGAGAACTGGTCGCCGAGCGTGCGCGGCTGGCAGCACTCCGAGAGGCCATCGGTGGTGTGCCTTCGCCGGATGACTACTAACCGGCTGGCCTCACGCGCGGTAGCTGGCGTGCCAACGGTCAGCGCCCCGGCGCGGTGGTATCCTCCGGCGTAGATAATGGAAAAACCATCAGGCCTGGGCGACGTTCTTGCCACCACGTCGGTGGACATCTTTTGGCTGTTGGTGCTGTTCGCGGCCGGCGCCCTCTACCTCTACGCCGCCACGCGGCCAGCCGCCCGTCGCGGTCGCAAACCGCACTCGCTGCGCGCTACCTTCGCCTTTACGCTCGGGCTCGTCATGCTCTGGGTTGGCACGCAGTCGCCGTTGCAGCACTACGGCAATACCTTCGTCTGGGCGAACTTCACCAGCTTCCTCTTCGTTACGATGATTGCCGCGCCGCTGCTGGTCGCGGGTTCGCCGCTGACCCTCGCGTTTCGCGTTTCGGGCAAGGAACGGCGCCGCCAGTTGCGGTGGCTCTACCGCCGTTCGCCCGTTAGCTGGCTGTTCCACCCGGTGAGCGCGTGGCTACTCTTTGCGGTCGTCACCTATCTCTGGCAGTTCAGCGGCCTGACCGAGGATGCGGCCCGGAACGGCCTCGTGCGTGACATCCAGTTCGTAACTCTTCTGCTGGTGGGCATTGTCTTCTGGACGCCTGCGCTCTGTGCCGACCCGGTGCGCTGGCGCATGGCCTTCCCGTTGCGTGGGCTCTACGTGCTGGTGGAAATGGTCCACAAAGGGCTCTTCGGCGGCATGTTCCTCAGTATGGAAACGCCGTTCCACGACCACTTCGGCAGCAACCTCCCGGCGTGGGGACCTTCCGCGATGGACGACCAGCGCATCGGCATCGTCATCCTCTGGATCGGTGGCAACGTCATCTTCGTGGCGGTGCTCGCCATCATCGCCGTGAGCTGGGTGCGCTACGAAGCGCGCAATTCCGCGCGGGTCGACCGCCGCCTTGCGCTGGCGAACGAAGCGCGCCGCCGCCGCCGTGCCGCGCTCGAACAGGTTTTCCAGAAGAACTCCTGAACACGAATTCCTTCCTGCGGACTGTCCTTGGGCAAGCTGAGGGTTGACTCCGCCGTCCACATGTAAGAATATACTGACAGGTGAAAGAACAGGGTGAACCGAAGGATCCCGCGAGCAGCGGCGACGCACTGTTGGCAACGCTTTCCGCACTCGCCAATCCGCACCGCCTGCGGATACTGGCGGCGCTCACGCGTGAGCGCCAGTACGTGAGCGAACTCGCCCGCCAGATCGGGATCAGCCGCCCCCTGCTGCACATGCACCTGCGCAAGCTCGAAGCCGCCGGGCTCATCACCGGTTCGATGGAAGTTTCGGAGGACGGGAAAGCGATGAAGTACTACGAAGCCGCTGACTTCGCATTCGAAATCAGCCCGGCCGCTCTCGAACGGCTCGAGCGAACACTTTCCGAGTCAGCCAACAAGGAGGACAAATAATGGATCTCGCAACACTCGGCTTCTTTCTGCAGACGGCCGGTTCGAACGACAGCATGGACTGGCCAGAAGCCTTCATCGCGGCGAGCGCGGTTCTCGGCGGCATCGTCATGATCACGGCCATCGGCACCACCATCATCTGGCAGGGGCTGGGCACGTGGCGCGCCCGCATGGTCATCTCCCGCGAGGCGGCTTACCAACGCCTGGCGGAGGATATGGCCACGACCAACCGGGACACGCTGACCGAACTCCGGCGCGTCTCCGCCGAGCTCTCGACCATGAGCGCCCGCACCGCCGAGATGGAGCGCCTTCTCAAGGAGGTCGAATGACTGAATCGCTCCGAATTTCCCGCTCGTAGTCACATCTGCCGGCTAGCCGCATAGCCCGGCCGCCGACTTTGTAGGCGTCACGCACGCCGTCGAAAAACCAATCACCGGTTCGTCTGAGCTGACCTCAAAAAGGGCGGCAAGGGCGAAGCGTGCGCAAAAACAAAGGATGTCCTCATGCTCAAGTCAATTGCATCGTTGTGTTACCGTCGGCGCGGATCGGTGCTCCTCGCCTGGATAGCGCTCGTCGTCGTGCTCACGGTCGCGGGTAATGCCCTGGGATCGGAGTTCAGCAACGAGTTCGAAGCGCCACCGGGATCAGGGAGTGGCGCCGCCACCGAAATCCTTCGCTCAGCCGGCTTCGAAGAGCGCACGGGTGAGCAGGCGACGATCGTGTTCCGCTCAGAAGGCGGCGTTGATGCGCCGGTCGTGCGCGAGACGATGACCGCCTACTTCGAAACGATCACGGCCGAGGTCGAAGGAATAGCTGTTGCCAGCCCCTACGCCGAATCCGGCGCTCACCAGGTGAGCGTTGACGGCACCATTGCCTACGCGGAGCTCTACTTCGCCGAGCGCGCCAACATCCAGGAGTATGAGGCTGCCGCTGAGCACATCCGGGAACTGGCGCCGCCTGCGCCCGTTGATGGCTTCCAGTTGGAGTACGGCGGCGACATGTTCGCCGAATGGCCCGAGTTCTCGAACGAAGCATTCGGGTTGATGGGTGCGGTAGTCATCCTGCTGCTCGCCTTCGGGTCGCTCCTCGCGATGTTCCTGCCGATTGTCGTGGCGCTCTTCGGCATTGGTAGTGCCGCGGGGCTCATCACGTGGGGGACCAGCCTGCTGACCATGCCGGACTTCACCATGGCCGCCGCCGCGATGATCGCCATCGGTGTTGGCATCGACTATGCGCTGCTCATCGTCACGCGCTATCGAGCCGCGCTGCGCTCTGGTTCCGAACCGCACGACGCTACGGTGTTCGCCGTTCATACCGCCGGGCGCGCGGTCATCTTCGCCGGGCTCACCTTCGTCATCTCCATCCTCGGATTGTTCTTCATGGGGATCGACATGGTCCGCGGCATGGCCATTGCCTGTGCGATCGGGGTGCTCATGACCATGGCCGCTTCGGTGACCCTGCTCCCGGCGCTGCTCGGGTTCGCGGGCCGGCGAATCGACGCCATTGGGCTCCCCTGGCGCGGACGCGGTTCCGAAGCGCCTCCCGGTTCCGCCTGGCACCGCTGGAGCCGCGTCATTCAGCGGTATCCGTGGCCTGCGACCATCCTTGGACTTGTGGTAGTACTCGTCCTTACCGCGCCCGTCTTCGCGATGCGCCTTGGCTTTGCCGACGCCGGCAACCGTGCCGAGACCGACACCACCCGCCGTGCCTACGACATGCTCGCCGAAGGGTTTGGCCCCGGCTTCAACGGCCCGCTCATCCTCGCCGCGGACCTCGCGCAGGGCGAAGGCCTCGCGGAACTCGATCCTCTCGTGGCGGCCCTTCGCGAGACCCCCGGCGTGGCCTTCGTTTCGGAGCCCATTCCCAACGCTGGTGAGAACGCCGCCATCATCCAGGTCATCCCGGAGACGTCGCCGCAATCCGCGGAAACGAGCGCGCTCGTGCGGACCCTCCGCAGCGAGGTCATCCCCGGGAGCGTCCCGGCCTTCACTGCAAACATCCAGGTCGGTGGGCTGACCGCGGCCGCGGAGGACTTCGCGACTTTCACAGGTGACCGGCTCCCGCTGTTCATTGCCGCGGTGCTGCTGCTTTCCTTCGTGCTGCTCGTCGCGGTGTTCCGAAGCGTGGTCGTCGCGGTGAAAGCCGTCATCATGAACCTGCTTTCGATCAGCGCCGCTTACGGCGTTATGGTCGCCATCTTCCAGTGGGGTATTGGCGCGAGCCTGCTCGGCGTGCCAGAAACGGCGCCCATCGAAGCATGGGTACCGATGATGATGTTCGCCATCCTTTTCGGACTTTCCATGGACTACGAAGTCTTCCTGCTCTCCCGCATCCGTGAGGAGTACGACAAGACCGGGGACACCACCCTGGCCGTCGCCGACGGGCTCGCCGCCACCGGGCGAGTCATCACGGCCGCGGCTGCGATCATGATCGTTGTCTTCGGTAGCTTCGCCTTGGGCTCCGACCGTGCGCTCACGCTCATGGGCGTCGGGCTCGCCGCGGCGATTCTCGTTGACGCGACGCTGGTCCGTATGGTGCTCGTGCCCGCGACCATGGAGATCCTGGGCAAGTGGAACTGGTGGTTGCCGGCGTGGCTGGATCGCATCCTGCCGACGGTTCGTGTCGAAGGTGGCGCCGATGAAGTCGCCGAACCCGAGCGCCGCAAGCTGCTCGCCGACGCGTAGTCGCCGGCTTCGATGGGCCCGAAGCGCTAAGCCTTCGCCGGGTGCGAACGCCAATCGACGGGCAGCGAAAGCGGCCGCCATTCCGAAGGCGGCCGCCACGCTTCCCAACCGTCCGCGAACGGTGCCTCGCCTCGCAGAGCCGCCGCCGCGATGCGTTCGCCGCAGTCCTTCAGTTCGACAAGCTGTTCTGCCGTGTACCACCCGTGGTCGATGCCGTAGGCGAACTCGTCTTCGTCCTTGAACCGCCAGGATTGCCGGTCAGGCGCGATGAGCATGTCGAGCGTCAGGTCCATCGTTTCCAGCCCGTCCGCCGTGCGCCGGAACGGCTCCTGGAAGTTGATGTACCAGCACAGGAATTTCCAGTGTTCGTCCCAGAACGCGACCGTGGCGTGGTTGTCGCCCTGTCGCAGCAGGTGCAACGCGTGGTTGTCTTTCCATGTCAGTTCGATGTGGGTGGTGGCGGTGGCGAAGTCGCGGGTTCGGTTGCCTTCGGCGTCACCCATGGTCCCGTAGCGCGAACCTGGCTGCATGTAAACCGCGAGGAAATCCCCGCGGTCCTCCACGACATGGACAGGCTGCACGAAGCGCCCGCGCCCTTCCCGGACGTGGCGAATGAGTACCGTTTCGCCCGTTTCGAAGCGTTCGCCCAAGGCTAGACGAAGACCTGTTCCTTGTATTCACCGAAGACTTTGCGCCAGAGGTTGCAGACCTCTCCCACCGTGGCGCCGGCCTTCACCGCGTCGATGATGTAGGGCATCGTGTTTTCCGTTCCGCCGGCGCTGGCGTTCTCGAGCCGTTCCATGGCCGTGCGCCAGGCGTCCTGGTCCCTGTCCGACTTCCACGCCTTCAGCCGCGCGAGGTGCCGCTGCTCACCTTCCGGGTCCATCTTCAGGATGGGGATGTCCGAAGGCTGCTGCTCCACGTACTCGTTCACGCCCACCACGATGCGGTCGCGCGTCTCCACTTCGTGCTGGAAGCGAGCGGCGGATTCGGCGATCTCCTTCTGGAAGTAGCCGTTCTCAATCGCGGGGATGACGCCGCCGTAGCTCTCTATCTGCTCGAAGATCTCGTTCACTTCCGCTTCCATGTCGGAAGTCATGCGTTCCACGAAGTAGGAGCCGCCCAGCGGGTCGACCGTGTTCACGACGCCGCTCTCGTGCAGGATCACCTGCTGCGTGCGGACCGCCAGCTTTGCAGCCTTGTCGCTCGGCAAGGCGATGGCTTCGTCCATGGCGTCGGTGTGCAGCGACTGCGTGCCGCCCATCACCGCCGCCAGCGCCTGGATGGCCACGCGCACGAGGTTCACTTCGGGCTGCTGTTCGGTGAGCGACACTCCCGCCGTCTGCGTGTGGAAGCGCATCCACTGCGAGCGCGGGCTCTTTGCGCCGAAGCGCTCCTTCATCACGCGCGCCCAGATGCGGCGCGCCGCCCGGAACTTGGCCACCTCTTCGAAGAAGTCGTTGTGGCTGTTGAAGAAGAAGCTGATGCGCGGAGCGAAGCTGTCGACGTCCATGCCGCGGTCGACCGCCCACTGCACGTACTCGATGCCGTCGGCGAGCGTGTAGGCCAGCTCCTGCGCCGCCGTCGAACCGGCTTCGCGGATGTGGTAGCCGCTCACGCTGATGGCGTTCCACTTCGGCATCTCCTTTGCCGCGAACTCCACGGTGTCCGTCACCAGCCGCATCGATTCGCGCGGTCCGTAGATGTACTCGTTCTGCGCGATGTACTCCTTAAGGATGTCGTTCTGGAGCGTGCCGGCGAGCTTGGAGCGGTCGACGCCCCGGCTTTCGGCGGCGGCGATGAACAGCGCCCACACCACCGGCGCGGGACTGTTGATGGTCATGGAGGTGGTGATCTTCTCCAGCGGCAGGTCGCTGAGGAGGATCTGCATGTCGTGCAGGCTGTCGACGGCCACTCCGCAGCTGCCGAACTCGCCCTCGGCCCACGGCTCGTCATGGTCGTAGCCCATGAGCGTGGGCATGTCGAAGGCAACGGAGAGCCCGTTGTTGCCTGCCTTGAGCAGGTCCTTGTAGCGCTGGTTCGTCTCTTCGACCGAGCCGAAGCCGCTGAACATGCGGATGGTCCACGGCTTGCCGCGGTAGCCGGTGCGATGCACGCCACGGGTGTAGGGATAGTTCCCCGGCAGGTTGATGTCGCGTTCGTAGTCGAGGTCGGCGATATCGGTGGGGTCGTAGAGCCGCTCGATGGGCGTGCTGGAGACCGTCATGAACGGCCCGGCGAGTTCGCTGCCTTCCTGCAGCACCGCCTCGTCGTAATCCTTGCGTAGCTGCTCTGCCCGTTCCTTGTTCACGTCCATGCCGTCACCTCCTGCTCATGGGAGTGTAACGCGTGAAGCGGGTCCTTCGCCGCACCCGCGTTGGAGCCGCCGCCAATCTGCTACGCTGCGTCATCCGGCGAGCAGCCGAAGCAGAAGCTTATCGGAGGTAGGTTCCATGAAAGTCCAGTCCATTGGCCACGCGGTGCTTAAAGTGCGAAACCTCGATACAGCCGAGGCCTTCTACAACGGCGTGTTGGGTATGCCCATCGCCACCCGCAACGAAGACCTGAAGATGACGTTCTTTACGCTCGGAAACCACCACGACTTCGCCGTCCTGGCTGTTGGTGACGAAGCTCCTCGCCCCGCTCGCGAATCCACGGGGCTCTACCACGTCGCCCTCAAAGTTGGCGATACGATCGAAGAGTTGCGCGAGGTTCGCGACCACCTGCAGGCGAACAACGTGAAGATCGATGCCATCATCGACCACGAAGTCTCGAAGGCTATCTACCTCCGCGACCCCGATGGCAACGGCATCGAGCTGTACGTGGACGCGGAGCAAACCTGGAAGGACGACCCCTCGCGGGTGGCCCAGGGTGCGCCGCTGGCGCTGTGACGAGCGAGGAGGTGTAGCAGAGGTGCTACACCTTCTTGTAGAATCATCATATGACACGCACCATCAGCCAACGCGAACTGCGAAATGACAGTGGGGAGATCCTTCGAGCGCTTGATCGGGACGAATGCTTTGTAATCACCCGCAATGGCATACCCGTGGGTGAGTTGCGCCCTTTCCGGCGGCACTTTGTGTCGCGGGAGCGGCTGTTCGAGGCGTTGCGAAACGCACCGGCGATTGATGAAGCACGTTTTCGTGCCGATATCGATGAACCTCTTGACCAGGATATTGAGCCGCGCGCATGAGTTCCCAGCCGACGATCGCCGAAGGACTCCTCGACACGTCGGTAGTCATTGCCCTCGACATGCTCTCTCCAGAGGACTTGCCCAGTGAGTGGACCATCTCTGCCCTGACTCTGGCGGAGTTGACGGCGGGTCCGCACGCGGCAGAAGACGCGAATGAGCGCGCTCGCCGCCAAAATCGTCTTCAGCAAATCGAGTCGCTTGGCGAGCCGCTTCCCTTCGATTCAGCTGCCGCCGTCGCGTATGGACGGGTCTATGCAGCCACTCGCGCTCTCGGCCGAAAGCCACGTGGCGCCCGGGCAGTCGACCTGCTGATTGCCTCAGTGGCATTGGCGAGCAATTTGCCGCTTTTCACGCGCAATCCCGATGACTTCGTTCACCTTCGCGATGTGGGCCTCGAAGTTCACCCCGTGTAATAGCCAATCGACCAGCAACCTCTCTCGATGCCCCTTCCCTATCGCGGTATCCTTGCTCCATGGCCAAAGACGAAACCTTCGACATCACCACCGGCGTTGACCTCCAGGAAGTGGACAACGCCCTCAACCAGGCGCGCAAGGAGATCGAGAACCGATTCGACTTCAAGAACGTGCTGGTCGAAATCGACTACGACCGCGCCAACGCGAAGATCAACATCCACACCGCCGACGAGTACCGGCTCGACGCGATCTGGCAGGTGCTTGTGCAGCGGCTGATTGCCAGGAACGTGCCCGTGAAGAACATGGCGCGCGGCAAGATGGACGAAGCTTCCGGGGGCACCGTTCGCCAGGAGATCACGATGGTGCAGGGAATCGAAACCGACCTCGCCAAGAAGATCGTGAAGCACATCAAGGATAAGAAGTTCAAGAAGGCGAACGCACAGGTCCAGGGCGACGCAATCCGCGTCTCCAGTCCCAATCGTGACGAGCTCCAGCTGGTGATCGCCGCCGTGAAGGAAGAGGACTGGGGCATCGAACTCAAGTTCGGCAACTACCGCTAGTCCGATGGACGCCGCCGGCCCGGTCGTCCAGTGGCTGTTGGAAGGCGATGCGTCCATCCGCTGGCAGGTCTACCGCGACTTGCTGGACGACCCATGGCGCGCGGACAGCGAACGCGAGCTCGTGGCAACGGAAGGCTGGGGCGCCGCCGTCCTCGCCGAACAGGCGGACGACGGCTCGTGGGGCGGCGGTCTCTACAATCCCAAGTGGACGTCGACCTTCTACTCGCTCTTCCTGCTGCAGGCGATTGGGTTGCCGCCCGGCAACCGGCCGGCGGCGAAGGCTGCAGGGCTGCTCTTCGAACGCGGCATTCGCGGCGACGGTGGGCTGAACTTCAACAGCTCAAAGCCGCTGACAGTGAAGCGCCCTTCGAAGAAGTCCGGTGTCGCCGAGCTTTGCATCACCGGGATGGGCTTGGCTATGCTCGCCAACTACCTCGATGACAGGGAACAGGCGCGCCCCATCGCCGAGTGCCTGCTTGCAACGCAGCTCTCCGATGGCGGTTGGAACTGCCAGCGCGAATCGCAACACGGCTCCTTCAACACCACCATCTCGGTGCTCGAAGGGCTGCGGGCATGGTCGACCATTGTTGGCACGAGCCCCGGACTCGAAGCGGCCGCCGCGCGCGGGCACGAGTTCTTCTTCGCCCACCGGCTCTACTGCTCGCACCGCACCGGGGAGGTGGCCCGGGCCGCCTTCACGCGCTCCGTCTTCCCCTACCACTGGCACTTCGACGCACTGCGCGGCCTCGACTACCTCCAGTCCGTAAGCGCGCCCCGCGACCCACGCATCGTCAGCGCGATCGACCTCGTCCGGTCGCGTGCTGGTGAAGACGGTCGCTGGAAGATGTCGCCGCTCTACCGCGGCCCCCAGCACGTTTCGATCGAACGCCAGGGTCAGCCGAGCCGCTGGAACACCCTGCGTGCGCTGCGAGTGCTCCGCTGGTGGGAAGGGGCGTAGCTACAGCGCCAGCGGGACAACGTTTCCTGCTACTAACCCTCGCCTGTGAACTCGTCCACGAGCGCGGCGAATTCTTCTGCGCCCTGCACCATCGGCCAGTGCGCGTTGCCTTCGAGTGTGTGGAAGCGCGCACCGGGGATGAGCGACGCCATGCGCCGGGACCGCGACATTGGCACCATCATGTCGTCGCGCCGGTGTACCACCAGGGTCGGCGCCTGCACCTTCCGCGCGGCGTCCGCTACGCCGGTCGCGAGCGTCTGCCCGATGAACCGCGACGCCGTTCGCGGGTCCGTCGCTCCCCGTTGGAGTTCGTTGAATGCGTCGACGTCGGCCTGGCTCGCGCCTTCGCCAAGGATGAGGTCGGTGAAGAGCCGTCGATAGACCGGGCTCGCGATGTCCCACCCGGTGCGCATCACGTGGCGAAGCGGCTCCCAGTAGCGGATCCACTGGATGTTCTCGCTCTCGTCTTCTTCGTTGTCCGGGCCGCCGCCGTAGAGCACGAGGTGGCTCACGCGTTCCGGGTGCTTCGCCGCGAAATGCACCGCCTGGTAGACGCCGGCCGAAATCCCGAGGATGGCGAAGCGTTCCAGGCCGAGCGAATCCACCACACCTTCGAGATCACGGATGCGCGTGTCCAGCGAAAGGTCATCCGATGGGTCCGAGTCCCGCCGGCCATTGCCATTCCAGCTCCAGGTGGGTGACCCAGCCGTTCGTCCGCACCAGCGGCAGTCCTTGACCCAGGACCGAATACGCCAGGTGTACACCGTCGCTCGTCGTCGCGAAACTCACGGGCGGCGGCGGCCCGGCGGGTTCTTCGCCGGAAACAGGCGGCGTCTGAATCGGCCGCGATCCGCTGTCGCCTTCCCCATCGACTTCCGTGGCCGGGTGCACGAAACGGTAGCCTCGCCCGTGCACCGTGCGAATGAAGCGTTGGTCTTTGCCGGTGTCGTTGAGTGCCTTCCGCGCTGCCATAAGCCGGCTGGAGAGCGCCGCTTCGCTGATGTAGCGCTCCGGCCAGATGTGGTCGAGCAGTTCGTCTTTCGACACAACGCGGTGACGGCGTTCCAGGAGCAAACGCAGCACTTCGAACACCTGCGGTTCGAGCGGCACAAGCTCTCTCCCGCGGCGAAGCTCGAAAGCCTCGGCATCAAGTTCGAACTCGGCGAATTGAAAGCGCTGCTGCGCCATATGAGTTCTCGATCAGGCCCGGATTCGGGATTTTTGTCGTTTCCGATGCCCGCCGTCGTCACCTATCCGAGGGACGAGCCCTTCCCGTAATCGACGGTACGCCACGTCTCGGGGGTGAGAATTACGACGATGCTCCCCGCATCGTCGGGAGATGCGCCGCTCCGCGCGAGGTACTGTTCGCCGCCGCGCTCGCCCAGGTAGCGCACCGCGATGCCCCGCTGGTCGTTCTCGAAGTCGGGCTTCTCGATGCGCACCGGACCTTCGATGCTGACGTACTGGTAGGGCGGCGTTTCCGTCTGCACGCAGAAGCCGATTCGCCCCGCTTCGGCGATGAGCTTCCCCTTCACGCTGTCGCGGCCGGTGACGAAGCGGATGTCGCCGCCGGGTTCGTAGCTGTACCACACGGGCGCGGTTACCGGCCCCTTGCCGTCTTCCGCAACGCTTACTACCGCAATGCGCACGTCTGCCACGAAGGCCTCGCGCTCTTCCTTTGTCATCTTTGTCGATGCCATGCTTACTCCCGGTCAGAATTGTGTGACAAGTCTAGCGGGCGGCGCTCCGGCGTGTTGGCCTGCTTCGCGCCGCTGCTTCGACCACGCGGTAGACTGTTCGGACGCGTCACCGGGGAGGGCATAGCAATGGAATTCAAGTTCACCGACGATCACCTGGCGCTGCGGGCCGAGGTCCGTGGCTTCCTCAAGGAGAACCTCCCCGAAACCCACGGCTCCGCCAGCATACTCAGCCAGGAAGACTGGGATTCGCAGCTCAGCTTCAACAAGAAGCTGGCCGACAAGAAGTGGATCGCGCCCGCCTGGCCGGTCGAATACGGCGGCCTCGGGTGGTCGCACATCAAGCAGATGATCTTCGCGGAGGAGCTCTCCTACGCGGGCGCGCCCGACGCCGGTCGCGTTTTCAACGTCGGCATGATCGGCCCGACGCTGATCGTGCATGGCAGCGACGAACAGAAGGCGCAGCACCTCCCGGCGATCACGAATGCCGACGTCACCTGGTGCCAGGGCTACTCCGAACCCGGCGCCGGATCGGACCTTGCGGCGCTGCAAACTCGCGCGGTTCGCGACGGCGACGACTACGTCATCAACGGCCAGAAGATCTGGACGACCGGTGCGCACAACGCCGACTGGTGCTTCCTGCTCGTAAGGACGGATCCCGACGCCCCGAAGCACAAGGGCATCAGCTTTCTGCTCGTAGACATGAAGTCGCCGGGCATCACCGTGCAGCCGCTGGTGAACATGGCGAACTACCACGAGTTCAACGAAGTCTTCTTCGAAGACGTGCGCGTGCCCGTGAGCAACCGCGTGAGCGAGGAGAACAACGGCTGGTACGTGGCCATGACGCTGCTCGACTTCGAACGCTCGAACGTTGCCTCCATCGCGGCCAACCAGCGCAACCTTGAGCTGCTGGTGCATCGCTACAAGGAGCACCCGCCGGCGGCCTACGCCGACATCATGCGACACGCCATCGCCGACCTGTGGGTGGCGAACGAAGCCGGGCGCCTGCTGAGCTACCGCACCGCCTGGATGCAGGAAGCGGGGCTGATCGCGAACTACCAGGCATCGGTCATCAAGATTTTCGCGACCGAACTGGCGGCGAAAATCACGAACTTCGGCGTGAACGCCCTCGGCCTGCACGGGGCGCTCGAACCCGACTCCAAGCACGCGCTGTACTCGGGTGTTATCGAAAAGGGCCACCTCTCCAACGTTTCGCCCACCATCTACTCGGGTTCGAACGAAATCCAGCGCAACATCATCGCCACCCGCGGCCTCGGCCTGCCCCGGGCGTAAGGTCGCGCATCTGCACATCGCGAAAAGGCGGAGCCGAAAGGCTCCGCCTTTTCCGATCCCGCCCTGCCGTCTCCGGTGCAAAGGCGAGAGCGGCTAACATCTACTTGTGCTCGACACCGAATCCTTCCAACTACGGGCCCGCCATTCCGCCACCATCGCGTCGCTGGTGGTGTTCATCCTCGTCGGCGGGCTCGCCTACTGGCAGGTGTTCCGCACCGACCTTGAGACGAACCAGTTCAACCCCCGCGTCATCTCTGCCTACAACGACCCCGGCCGTGGCCGCATCCTCGACCGCGACGGCAACGTGCTCGTCGAAACGCTCCCCGGCGCCCAGCGCGTCTACCACGATCTCTCGCTTGCTCACGTGCTCGGCTATCTCAGCCCCCGCTTTGGCTCCCAGGGGGTCGAACTCGCCTTCAACGACTACCTTGTGGGCCAGCGCGGGGGCAACTGGCAGGCAGCCTTCGCCGCTGAATTCGATCGCCAGTCCAGCACCGGCCTCGATGTGCGCCTCACTATCGACCCGGCGGTCCAGTCCGCCGCAAACGTGGCGCTCGCGGGCCGCGCTGGTGCGGTGGTGGCGCTCGACCCGCGCAACGGCGAGGTACTGGCGATGGTTAGCAACCCCGGCTACAACCCTGCGCTAATGGAAACGCAGGGCGACGCGCTCTTCGCCGACTCGGCCTCCCCCGTGCTCAACCGCGCGACACAGGGGCGATACCCGCCCGGCTCGACCTTCAAGACTGTCGTCGCTGCCGCCGCCCTGGACCTCGGTGTCATCGAACCGGGCACCACGGTCACCTGCCAGGACGAAGTCGTCATCGACGGCTTCCCTATCTCCTGCCGCAACGTGCCCCAGGGCGAAGGGACCTACCCCTTCTCCGACGCCTTCGCCTACTCGGTGAACGCCATCTTCGCCGAAGTCGGCACAATGGTCGGCTGGCTCGGCCTCCGCGATATCGCCATCCGCTGGGGCTTCGGTGAATCGCCGAGCTTCGCACTGGAGAGCGGACCGTCGCAACTGTTCGGCCCGGAGGCTGACCTTTCAGAAGTGCTCCTGGCGGTGACCTCGTTCGGGCAGGGAGAACTCCTGGTCACCCCGCTCCAGATGGCCCTGGTTGCCGCAACAGTCGCCAACGGCGGCGAGATGGTGGATGCCCGCATCGGCCTCGATGCAATCGACAACAACGGCGGCTCCACGCCGATCGACGACACCGGATCGCGCCGGATCGTTTCGGCAACCGTAGCCGATCAACTATCGGTCATGATGGCCAGCGTCGTTGAATTCGGGCAGGCTGCGGGTGTGCAACTTCCCGGTATCAGCGTCGCAGGCAAAACGGGCACTGCTGAATCCGGCACCGGCACTTCGCATGCGTGGTTCATCGCCTTCGCGCCCGTGGACAATCCCCAGGTCGCGGTGGCTGTCGTTGTCGAAGACGGCGGCCAGGGCAGCCTTGTCGCTGCGCCCATCGCGGGCCAGGTCATCGCCGCGGCGGTAACCCCGTGAGCGATGAAAACCTCCCGCCATTGGAACGCATGCTGCAGGGTGCAGCCCGCCGCGTCGGCGCCGGAGCAGTCCACCCCTTCGAAATTCGTGACCGCGTGTTGGAGGCGTTCGAAGCCAGCGTGGTAGGCCACGACGTTGCGAACGCCTACACCGTCACGCTTCACCCGGTGGATATCCGCTCCCTTGCGCCGGCGCTTGGAGGACTGCGAATCGAGATCGCCCGGGCCGTTGCCCGCCGAAGGTTGGAACGCGGGCTGCGCATGCTCCACGAACTCCAGCTCGAGTTCGTGCCCGACGCTGAGACTCAGAAGGGGACGTTTCGGGTGGCTTCGCGCTTTGCCCACGCGCCGTCGGAACGGGCGCCATCCGGGCCGACGCGGCGCCTCGAACCGGTACGGGGCTTGCGTGTCCGTCTCGAAGGCGGAGAGACAATCGATATCGCATACCTGCCGTTCAGCATTGGCCGCGCGAGCGACAACGACCTTGTCCTTGGCAGTCTCTCGCTTTCCCGTCATCACGCCGAGATAGTGCACGGCGATTCTGGAATCGAGATCCGAGACCGCGGCAGCGCCAACGGCGTCCTCGTCGAAGACCAACGAGTTGCCAGCGCCCGCATAGGTGACGGCCTTTCGGTGACTGTTGGCGATGTCGTGCTACGTTTCGAGCGGGACGCCTGACGCATATGGATGAACTTCTTCTACTCCGGATTGGGCTGCTGGCGATCCTGCTGCTCTTCGTACTCATCGTTGCACTCAGCATGAGCCGCGGGCTTCGCGAAGGCGTCTCCACGTCTCCGGCCGGGCAGCGCCGGCGAGCGGCGATCACCCTTCTCGCGCCCGCCGAATCGGGCCTTGTCGCGGGCACGTCGTACGAGCTCGCTGGCGTGATCACACTCGGTCGCGACGCTGGCAACAGCATCGTGCTCCCCGATGTATCGGTGTCCGGGCGGCACGCCGTGCTCCGCCAGGTCGGCCAGCAGTGGAACCTGCGGGACCTCGGCAGCACGAACGGCACTTTCGTTGAAAACCGCCCTGTCAGCGGAGAGGCCTTCCCCCTGCGCGGCGGCGAGCGCATCGCTTTCGGTGCCGTCGTTTTTCGCTTCGAACGTTAGGTCCGGCGCGATGCTCGCTCTGCGATTGCCAGCAGGAGTCCGAGCAGCACCATGTTGACCACGATGCTGGAACCGCCGTAGCTCACCAGCGGAAGCGTGATCCCGGTGGTCGGAATCAGCCGCAGGTTCCCGGCGATGATGACGACGGCCTGGATGCCGATGAGCAGCGAAATGGTCGCCGCCAACATGCGGCCGAACGGTTCGCGACAAAGCAGCGCGATGCGCATTCCCGCAACCACGAGCAACGCGAAGAGCAGAATGACCGATACCGCCCCGATTAGCCCAAGTTCCTCGGCGATAGCACTGTAAATGTAGTCGGTTGGCGCTGCGGGGATGATGTCGGGCGTTCCCATCCCAACGCCCTCGCCCGACACGCCCCCTGCCTGGATGGCGAACATCGCCTGCGACGACTGGTAGCCCGCACCCAGCGGAGTTTCCAGTGGGTTCAGCCACGTATCGATGCGCACCTGTGCGTGGTCGAAGAGCATGTAGCCGAGCGCACCAGTCGCTGCCACGAGGAGTACGCCCACAACGACGTACATTGCCCGGCCAGTCGCGATGTAGAGCGCAGCGGTCCCGAGCAACAGCAGAATCGCCACCGAACCGAGGTCTCGGAGCAGCGCGAGCGCGGCGATTGTCGCGAACCACGTGGCAAGCAGCGGCAGCAGGTAGGGGAGTGCTGAGTAAGTGCGGTTGCCAACGCGAAGTCTCGGCATACTCAACACGCTGGCTTCGTCAGCGAGATAGCTGGCGAGGAACACGATCAGCCCCACTTTGATCAGTTCCGTGGTTTGTATTGTGAAGCCACCGAACGTGAGCCAGAGGCGTGCGCCGTTGATCGTTGTACCGAATACGCCAGTGACGAACAGGAGAACCAGCGCCAGGAAAGCAGCGCTGTACTTGTAGCGCCTTAGGAGTTCGTAGCGCCTGCCCGCCGCCAGGGTTATAGACATAAGCACGACGCCGATGGTGATCCAGTTGACCTGGTCTCCGGCTTCCTCCGGCGCGAGGCGCATCACGAACACGAGACCAATCGCGGCCAGCATCATGGCGATCGCGTAGACTTGAGCAGGTGCTTTCGGACACAACACCCGCAGGGCTAGGTGTCCTGCGACTACTGTGGCGGTGAACTGGATGAAAATGCGGTCCGCGTTCACGGGAAGTTCTACCGGGCTCCGGTCGAGCGACTCGTACGCGAGCAGCACGAAAGCTCCGCTCACAATGAGCAGGAGAAGTTCGAAATTCCGGTGGGTTGAAAGTAATCCCTGTCGCACCATGCTGGGAACGTGCCGTTGAATCCTGGAGACCTGATAGACCAACGATACCGCCTTGAGCGGCCTATTGGCATTGGCGGCATGGCCGAAGTGTGGCTGGCCGAGGATGTGAGACTCGGCCGCCCCGTTGCCATAAAGGTGCTCTCGCAGGCGCTCCTGCAGGCTGGTGACGCGAGTATCGGGTCGGACATCGAGCGTGAAGCTCGCGTCCTGGCGCGGCTTCAGCACCCCAACATCGTTGCGGTCTACGACGCGGGCACGATCGAAGGGCGCAGCTACCTCGCCATGGAGTACGTGCCCGGTTATTCGCTAAGGGAACTCCTCGAATCCTCGGGAAGAATGTCGGAGATGGAGGCAATCCGCTACGGGCAGCAGATTGCCGGCGCGCTTCACTACGCGCACGAACAGGGCGTCGTTCACTGTGATGTGAAGCCCGAAAACATCCTCGTGAACGACCAGCGCGTTGCCAAGGTGACCGACTTTGGCGTCGCTGATCGCGTGACCCGCACCCTAACGCCCGAACAGGCACGCGAGGTGCTCGGGACTATCGCCTACCTCGCACCAGAAGTCATGCAGGGCACGCCCTCCACGCCTGCCAGCGACGTGTACTCGCTTGGCCTCACGATTTACGAACTCGCGGCCGGCCGTTTGCCCTTCACCGGAGCGACTCCGGCGCTGGTGGCCGCCCAGCGGCTCACAGTCCCGGCGCCACCACTGCGGAATGCGCTGCCGGGCGCCTCAGCAACGCTCGAATCGACGTTAGCGCAGGCCCTGGCGATGGATCCCTCGCAGCGCTTCGCTTCGGCTGAGGAGTTTCGGCAGGCGCTTGTCCGCGTGGGCCGAGCCCCCGAAACGGTGACACGCGGAGCAGCGGCGGCACTGCCTCCGGTGGCTCCCGCCCGCGCACCTGTTCGCGAATCGCCACCGCGCCAACGGCACCCCACGGCGCGGGTAAGCCGTAGTGCGGCACCGCCACCGCGGAACGGTTCCAACTACGCGCTGCTGGTGGCGGCGTTCGGCGTCCTGATCCTCGCCATAGGCGTGGGTGTACTGGCGGCGGCGTTACTCACGAACAACGGTGGAAACAACACGGAACCCACGGTGACCCCAACCGTCGAAGCAACTCCCGCGCCTACGGAGGAGCCGACCGAGGAACCGACCAGCGAAGCGACCGCAACGCCAACCCCCGAGCCAACGCTCACCCCCACGCCGACGGAGGGCCCTACGGAAGAGCCAACTCCAGAGCCAACGGCAACCGTGGTCGAGGAAGACACGCCCACACCGGAGCCCACGCCCGAAGAGGAACCCACGGCCACGCCCTAGCTGCCGTATGTTAGAGTGCGGCAAACCTCTAGCGTGGAGGAAAAGGAATGAAATTCGGCATCTTCTATGAGATCTCGGTGCCGCGCCCGTGGGGCCCTGAAACCGAGCACACCGTCTACCACAACTGCCTCGAACAGGTCCGCCTTGCCGACGAGCTAGGCTTCGACCAGGTGTGGGCTGTGGAGCACCACTTCCTTGAGGAATACTCGCATTGTTCGGCGCCGGAGCTGTTCCTCACGGCCTGTGCCATGCAGACGAAGAACATCCGCGTGGGCCATGGCATCGTTGTGTGCGTCCCGGAATTCAACAACCCCATCAAGATCGCCGAGCGCACGGCCGTGCTCGATATCCTTTCCAGCGGCCGGCTGGAGGTTGGCACCGGGCGTTCCGCAACTTGGACCGAACTCGGCGGCTTCGAAGCGGACCCCGACGAAACGAAGAAGACGTGGGATGAATACGTCCGCATTCTTCCTAAGATGTGGACCCAGGAGCGCTTCGGCTACCAGGGGCGGGCCTTCAGCATGCCCACCCGCGCCATCCTTCCCAAGCCCTACCAGAAACCTCACCCGCCGATGTGGGTCGCTGTCACCAGCCCCGGTACCGAGCTCGACGCTGCCGACCGCGGCCTGGGCAGCCTCGGCCTCACCTTCGGTGGCTTCGCTGAGCAGGAAATTAAGATCGCCGAGTACCGCCGTCGCATCAAATATTGCGACCCGGTCGGCGAGTTCGTGAACGAACAGGTGAACACCGTTAACTTTCTCTTCTGCCACCCGGACGGCGATACGGGAATCAAGACGGGCCAACGGCTGAGCGGCACCTTCAACTACCTCGCGGAACAGCTGCTTGCCGCCCGCCAGGCCTACCCCTCGAAGTCCTATCCCAACCTTGGGCTGCTGCCGGCACTTCGCCGCGAAGCCACCGCGCCTTCAGCCGGCAACGTTCCCGAGGGCCTCGCCATCGGAGACCCGGACCGCATCGTGGAAGTCATCAAAAAGTGGGAGGCAGTCGGCGTCGACCGCATCAACTTCCTCTTGAACGCGAATGAAACCGTTCCCCAGGAACAGGTGTTGGACAGCCTTCGGTTGTTTGCGAAGGAAGTGATGCCGAAGTTTCCCGGTAGCAACGCCACCGCATCCGCGGCGGCGCCGGTCGCCGTCGGAGGAGCGAGCTAATGCCTCTCATCGGCACCCTGGACATTGCGACTGTTGAGGCCGAGGCTCCACTCGTGGAGGACCTTGGCACCGAAGCGTGGCGGGTCGAAGGCGCGAACGTGCTACAGGTGCTGTTCGAAATCGACGACGAAGCCATGACATCACTCTTACCGCCGGCGCTGCACCCGACCATCCCG
>CAZDZP010000001.1:28700-32678 GCA_964509855.1 uncultured Anaerolineaceae bacterium
CCGCCGACGATGTTCATCAACGCCACGAAAGTGCCCGACAGCGAAGTGGGCCCTTTCACGCTCGCCGAAGTCCGCATCGGTTGCAGGGCAGCGACGCGGCCCCGGGGCTACCTCGCCCGCGCGTACTGCGACAACGAGGCGGCCGCAAGTCAACTCCGGTTCCGCTGGGGCTACCCGGTGGAGGTCGCGGACGTCTCGCTGTTGAAGACCTACTACAGTGCCGAGGTCTCTGTTGAGCTGAATGGGGAGAGCATTCTCCAGGCGGGCATGCAGAGCCCGGAGCCAATCGGGGGCGGCGACGTGCAGTATCTTGCCAACATGAACCTTGCCCGCGTGAACCGCGAAGGGGCCGTCGTCCCTCGCCTCATCCAGGTCGACCCGGAGTTCACCTTCCATTCGGCGGACCGTGGGCTACCTATGCTGGTCGACTTTGACGCCGAGTCATGGCGAATCGCCGGCGCCGTGCCGGTCTACCCGGTCTCAGCCTCCTACGCCGTGTGCGACATCACGTTTCCGCAGCTGCGCTACATGGCTAACCCGGCGCTTCCGCCACTGCAGTCGATCGAACGCATCTAGCGTTACTAGCGCCAAACAAAACGGGGCTGTTGCTCGAACGAGTACAGCCCCAGTTTTGTGCCCGCTCCACGTCCATCGATCCCAACAAGAAAGCGGCCCGTGAGGGCCGCTTTCTGTACTTGCTCTGGAGTGCCAGGGTACTAGACCCGGTGGCACCAAACCCAGTGTTCGCTGTCGGCGGTGCCGACATTGCGCCATTCCGGAATACGCGTGCGGCATTCGTCGATGGCGATGGGACAACGCGTGTTGAACACGCATCCTGGCGGGGGCCGCAGCGGGCTCGGCACGTCGCCAAGAAGGATGATTCGTTCCCGCTGGCGTTCAATTGCCGGGTCCGGCACCGGAACTGCGGAAAGCAGCGCCTTGGTGTAGGGGTGCAGCGGGTTTTCGAACAGCGAGTCCCGGTCCGTCAACTCCATGATGTGGCCGAGGTACATAACGGCCACACGGTCGGAGATGTGCCGCACAACCGAAAGGTCGTGGGCGATGAACAGGTACGTCAGCCCGAATTCCGCCTGCAGGTCTTCCAGCAAGTTGATGATCTGGGCCTGGATCGACACGTCGAGCGCCGAAACGGGCTCGTCACACACGATGAAGTCCGGCTCCACCGCGAGTGCGCGCGCGATACCAATACGTTGCCGCTGACCGCCCGAAAATTCGTGCGGGAAGCGGTTCGCGTAGTACGGGTTCAGGCCGACTGTCTGGAGCAGGTTCTGAACCTTGTCCTTCTTTTCGTTGCCCTTCGCCAGCTTGTGAATCGTGAGCGGCTCGCTGATGATGCTGCCGACGGACATACGCGGGTTCAAGCTCGCGTACGGGTCCTGGAAGATCATCTGCATCTTGCGGCGGAAGCGCCGGAGTTCGCCGCCCTTGATCTTGGTGAGGTCGGTGCCTTCGAATCCCACGTGGCCAGCAGTAGGCCGAGTGAGCTGCAGAATGGCCTTGCCTGTCGTGCTCTTGCCACAACCGGACTCGCCCACCAGCCCAAGGGTCTCGCCACGCTTCACCTGGAAGCTGACGCCGTCGACGGCTTTCACGTCGGCGACCTTGCGCTGAAAGATGACGCCACTGGTAACAGGGAAGTAGACCTGCAGGTCCTCGACATCGAGCAGTGTCTCGCCAGCGGTGCCGGCGGACATCGAACGTGAGCCGGTACTAGACTGCTGCGACAATTGGGGCCTCCCTCTTCACCTTTTCGTGTTCCCAACAGGCGGCGTAGTGGTTGTCGCCGACCAGTTCCCACGGAGGGTATTCTTCCTTGCACTTGTCCACGCGCCAGGTGCAGCGCGCGTAGAAGGCACAGCCCTGGGGCAGGTGCGCCAGGTCCGGCGGCAGCCCCTCAATCGGGATGAGCTTGGTCTTCTTCTTCTCGTCCAGCCGGGGGACGGAGTTCAGCAGGCCGACCGTATAGGGGTGCTTCGGGTTCGCGTAGAGCTCCCCTGCTTTAGCGGTTTCGATAACCCGGCCGGCGTACATCACGTTCACGCGGTGGGCATAGCGCGCCACAACACCGAGGTTGTGCGTGATGATGATGACGGCCGTACCGAACTCTTCGCTCAGCCGGTTCATAACTTCGAGAATCTGCGCCTGGATGGTTACGTCGAGAGCCGTTGTAGGCTCGTCGGCGAGCAGCAACTTGGGGTTGCAACTCATGCCCATGGCGATCATCACGCGTTGGCGCATTCCACCAGAAAACTGGTGAGGGTAGTCGTCGAGCCGCTGACGCGCCTCGGGAATACCAACCATTTCCAACAGTTCGGCTGCGCGGTCGCGCGCTGCCTTGCCGTGAAGGTCCATGTGCAACTCAAGGGCTTCAGTCATCTGTCGCCCGATGGTGAGCACCGGGTTCAGAGACGTCATCGGCTCCTGGAAGATCATGGCAATGTCGTTGCCGCGAACCTTGCGGATCGCGTCTTCATCCAGCTTCAGAATGTCTCGGCCCTGGAAAAGAATCTCCCCAGAAACGATCTTCCCTGGGGGCTGTGGAATTAGTCGGAGGATAGAAAGCGCTGAAACGCTCTTTCCGCAACCCGACTCGCCCACAAGCCCTAGCGTTTCACCCTCTTCGACGGAATAGGTCGTTCCGTCGACAGCTTTTACCACGCCTTCTTGGGTATAGAAGTACGTGCGCAGGTCCTTGACCTCGAGTAGCGCCATCCCTCCTCCTTATCACCGGTTGTAGTCAACCTGGTGTCGTCCCTCGGAATCTACCGTCCCATTCGAGTCTTGGGGAAGAGGAGACTCGAACTCCTACGCCTTGCGGCACATGATCCTAAGTCATGCTCGTCTGCCAATTCCGACACTTCCCCATGTGCTTCCCTTCCCGGGATAACCCGGGTTGGGTCCGGAAAAGGAGATTGGTGAGCCGCGAAGGACTCGAACCTTCAACCTAGTGATTAAGAGTCACTTGCTCTGCCAATTGAGCTAGCGGCCCTCCACTTGGGTCGCGCGGGAGTATATCACGCTTCTGTTCCCGCATATCAAGCGGGTGCGACCCGGGAGTTTGGACGGTGCACTGTTTTCGCAGCTTCCCAGCACCATTTCGGAGGGGGGACCTGTGCGATGCACAACGTCCTTCCATCTGCCCCTTACCGTAACCCACTTCCATTCAAAGCGCGATACCACCGCCCGCGGGCCGTGATTGACGACCACCCCCGCCACGCTTAGGAATAGCAGCGGAACCAGATCATGCCCATAACACTCTCCCGCCTACACTACGCCGCGTGAGTGCGGTTTCGGCACGAGATGGCGCCCTTCTGCAGTTTGATTGGCGCGGCCACACCCGCACGATCGCCTGCCATTCCAGCAACATCGATGGCCAACAAGTCCCCAATTCTCTTGCCGCGATAGAAGCTTGCCTTACCGCCGGCGCGCCACGGATTGAGGTGGACCTGCGAATTCTTGCTGACGGCACCCTCGTCGCCTTCCATGACGCGGACCTCGCACCCCTAACTGATAAGGCCGGCCGGCTCGAAGACCTGACGTGGGAAGACGTGGGGCACGCAAGGCTTCGTGACTCCGCCGACATGCTTATCCCCCGATTCGAAGAAGTTATCGAGCGCCTCGAAGGCACGAACACCGCCCTTCACGTCGACCTGAAGCCGATGACGTTGCTGTCGCCAGTCGAACTCGATGCGATCGTTACCGCCCTGCGGCCCCTTGGTGACCGCGCCTTCGTTGGCAGCCAGGCAGCGTGGACGTTAGACGCCCTGGCCAGGCGAAATGTACGAACCGCCTTCGACCCCTTTCGACACATCCACTACTGGCCGGACAGGCCTGCCGGTGAGACCTCAATCCCCCGCGGTCAGTCCCGTCACGGCTTCTGGGACGACGCCCTTTGCGGCCTAGTACCCAACATGTCCTCCGCCGAGTACGTCGCGCTTCGCGTGGAAGAGATGGTTC
>CAZDZP010000002.1:0-31543 GCA_964509855.1 uncultured Anaerolineaceae bacterium
TGCTCTCGTCGATCGTGGTGTTGCTGCTCATCAATATGGCCGGGAGTGAGCCGGTATTGAGCAACGCCGGAGACATTTTCGAACTTTCGGGGCAAGTAGTGGAGTACGCGGACGAGCGGCTTCGTGCGGCAACGCGCGGCGAAGAACTCCCTGCCCCGCCGGCGTTGATTGCCGACATCGTCTCGCTGCGGATCGCGCTGGCGGCGACGATCCTGTTTCAACTCGTGACCATTGCTTCCGTGATGGTGGTCACGCGCAAAGGTCCTGGCGAACTCATAGGGCTGCTTCGACTGGACCGTTTCACCTCCACGCGCTGGGGCCGGGCGGCCGCCGCCACGATCGTGGCCTATGCGGGCGTCGTGGGTTGGGCCGTGTTCGCGAACGCCGTCCTGCCCGATTTCTTCGTGCCGGAAAGCACGGTGCCATCGTCGGTCGCGCGAGATTCGGCGGCGCTCGCACTTGCGGGGCTGGCGGCGGTGATCATGGCGCCGCTCGCTGAAGAAATCTTCTATCGCGGGCTGCTCTTTGGCGGGATGTTGAAGTGGGGCTTCTGGCCCGCCGCCGTGGTCTCATCGGCAATCTTCTCGGCGGTCCACTTCGACCCGGGCAGCGTGGTGCCATTTCTCGGCGTGGGCATTGCGCTTTGCTGGGTCTATTGGCGAGGTGGACGCCTCTGGGACGCAATTGCGTTCCACTGCTTTTTCAACTCAATCAGCTTTGCAATTCTTGCAGCCATAGGAGGCTAGGAATGTCCCAGCGACTACGTGACACCTTCGCGAAGGGTAAGGAAGAGGGCCGGGCGCTGTTTGTGCCATACGTGACCGCGGGCTACCCGGGTCCCGAGTACACGGTTGACTTGCTGTTGGCGATGGAAGCCGGGGGCGGCGACATCCTGGAACTCGGCATGCCGTTCACGGACCCGTTGGCCGACGGCGCTACCATCCAGCATGCGAACCAGGTCGCCATCGAGAAGGGCGTCCATCTTGACGACTGTCTCGACTACATCGCGCAAGCACGGGCGAAGGGGTTGAAAGCCCCCGTGCTGTTGATGGGCTACTACAACCCGATCCTGGCGATGGGCGAATCCAACGCCATCCGCCGTGCGAAGGAAGCGGGCGCCGATGGCTTTATCATGGTGGACCTCCCGCCGGAAGAAGCGGGTGAGTTTCTTGCGGCGTGCAAGCAGTACGACATGAGCTACATCCCGCTCGCCGCGCCAACAACTTCGGATGCGCGGCTGGACAAGCTGGCCGCGGTGGCCGACGCCTTCATCTATTGCGTAAGCGTGACCGGCACCACCGGCAGCCGCACGGATTTGCCTACGGAGCTCGGCGAATTCATGGAACGCGTTCGCCGACACACCCCGCTACCGCTGGCCATCGGGTTCGGTGTCAGCACGCGCCAGCACGTGGAACAGGTATCGGCTATTGCGGATGCCGCTGTCGTGGGCAGTGCTATAATCGCGGCCATCGACGCGGGCGACGCTCCCGGCTGTGTGGAGCGCGTGAGGGACTACGTGGAGAGTGTGAGCGGCCGATAAGGCGCCGCACGTACGCAAAGGCTGATGGCCGTAGCGTCGAACTCGCCAACCCACCTGCGAACCGAAGAAGGCGTCCATGGGAGGATAGCTGCTGATGGCTGTGCGAGGAGTTCGTGGTGCGACAACGGTGCGCGCCAACACCAAGGAGGAGATCCTCGACGCGGCGCGGGAGCTGTTGGAGGCGGTGGTCAAGGCGAACGAGATTGACCCGGAAGATGTGGCCTCCGCCTGGTTCACCACCACGCTCGACCTGAACTCCGAGTTCCCGGCGGTTGCGGCCCGGCAAATGGGCTGGACGTTCGTACCGCTCATGTGCGGCCACGAAATGGGGGTGCCGGGCAGTCTGCCGATGTGCCTCCGCGTGCTCATTCACCTGAACACCGAAAAGAGCATCCACGACATCCATCATGTCTACATTCGTGGCGCAAGCGTACTCCGGCCAGACCTTGGTTCGAGCACTCACTCAACCGCGCGGTAAACGGAAATGCGGCTGTGCTGGTACAAGTGGTAGCGATGGCGCAGAGTACTCCCATGGCTCCAATGCGTTGCTCCACCCCGGGGCCGGTCCATGTGCGCCTCCGCACGCGTGCTTCGTTGACATATGCGAAGTGCCACCACATCATGCGTCTTGTCGCGGTGGTTGAACCGGCGGTCGGGCAGACGCAGGCGAAGGCTTAGCTTCTGCAGCCGGGACAGACAGCCGACGGGGGTCGCAAGGCCCGGGCGGGCACACCCTGGCGGGGTAGTGCGGGCTCGCAGAGTGCTATGCCGGAAATCAGCCTACCCGTGTTCCAGGGTCCCCTGGACCTGCTTCTCCATCTCATCGAACGAAACGATCTCGATATCACCGCTGTGTCGCTCGTGCAGGTCACGGACCAGTACCTCGCGGCCGTGCACGAAGGCGACAAGCTGGACGCGCCCGCATTGGCGGAGTTCATCGCGATGGGCGCGCGGCTGATCTACCTCAAGTCGAAAGCGTTGTTGCCGCGAGCACCAGAAGAGCCCGACGATTCGCTCGAAGACGACGACGTGGGCCGCGAACTCGTGGACTTGTTGCGCGAATACAAGCGCTACACCGAAGTCACCGACATGCTGGAGGACCGCCAGGAACAGGGGCTTCGCTTCTTCACGCGCCAGGCGCCCGCGCCGGAACTCCCGCCGGGTGACGGATTGGATGCCGTCACCATGGACCGGCTCGTGCGGATCATGGAGGACGTGCTCTCGCGGAAGAAGCCGGAAAAGCCCACGGCAGTGGTGCGCCGCGACCCGATTACGCTTTCGCAACGTGTGTCCGACTTTCGCGATCGCCTGGCCCGCACGGGATCCTTCTCGTTTCGCGCCGTGATGGAAGAGTGCGAGTCACGCGTTGAAGTGATCGTCGCGTTTATGGCGATCCTGGAACTGCTGAAGGGCGGCGAATGCGACGCGCGCCAAGGGGAAAACTGGGGCGAAATCGAAGTCGTTTCGCTCGTGCCTGTCGCAGGCTAAACACGCCGCCTGTACCGCCCGAGAGTCCCTGCGACTGTGATGCGGGTGTAATGAGGCGCGCGCCCCACACTTATCCGTTCGAAATGGTCTTTCGGACATTGTAGTGGCCGCATATCGGCCGTTTCGGCGATGGCTCGCCTGGGGGAGGATATGCAAGAAGGGACGTACCATGACACCCGGCCTTTGCAACCATTTTTGGCGCACCGAACCCTCGAACGGCGCTGGGACAATCGAGGCCCACTGCCTCCGCTGCGGCCAGCGGCGCCTATTCCCCGCCCTTGTCCAACGTCAGGAGCGACAGGCGAACCCGCGTGTGCGAAGCTTTCTCTCCGGCGCAGCGCCCGCAAGCGCAGAAAGGTTGGGCAATGACGGAACTAGCACAGACACCCGGGGGTGGCGTTCTCGAACTGGGTGAGTCACTCATTGGCGCCAACGTTTCCGATGCGAACGGAACGGAAATGGGCCGCGTGCAGGACATCCAGGGAGCCTATTTGCAGGTCGATGCGTCGAACCGTGCGAGCTATTGGATTCACAGCGCGATGGTGCAGTCGGCGGAAACTGACGGAGTGGTCTTCGACTTCGCCAGTGAGTTCGTTGACGTCTTCGCCCTGGACACCCCCGGATTCGTCGCAGAAGTGCCGGAGGACGACATCGCTGAACGCGAGGCCGCAGCGCGAGCCGGCACTATGCCCCGGATCCAGGCGCACGATGCGATGGAGCGGAGCGCGCAACTGCTGGACGCGGTGCTTGAGAGCTACCCGGCCGAGGACACGGTTGCCTGGGGACTCCGACTGCGACATGCGGCGAGGATGCTCTCCGAAGCTGTGAAGCAGCACCGTGATGCCACGGAAGCGGAGGGTGGTGCGCTTCAAACGCTGGCGCAGGTGAAGCCAGCCCTGGTGCGCCAGATAGAGCGACAGCGCCGCGAGCACTTCGAGTTGCTGCTCAAGGCCGAGGAGTTGGAACACGAAGTGCGCGAGCAGATCGCCTTCGACCGGCTGGATGGTGACACAGCGCGACTCGCGGCGTTGATCCTGCGCGAAAGCCTGCGGCTACACATTTACCGGGCAACGAACCTGCTCTACGAAGCGTACTTCCAGGAAGAGGGCGGCGAAGAGGGATAGCCGCGACGCGCGACTCGTGGGGCAGCGTTTTGCGGACGTTTCGGCGCTGCTACGCTGTAGCCACTGTATGACTCTTCCATCACTCACCCGCATCCAGTTGGGCGCCGGCGCTCCCGGCGCCGAGACCGCGCTTACCATCGGGGTACTCGACGGTGTCCACCTTGGGCACCAGCACCTGATACGCGAACTCTGTGAAGCAGCGCGGCCAGCCAACCTGGTGCCGGGCGTCGTGACGCTTCACCCGCACCCGCTGACTGTGTTGCGACCGGAAACCCCGCCAAGCTATCTGACTTCGCTCGAAGACCGCATTCAGCTCATGCTGGCGGCCGGCGCCAGGTGGGTGGTACCACTCACCTTCACCGGCGAGGTGGCCGAAGTTGAGGCGGAGGAGTTGGCGGAGGGATTCGTTTCCGAACTTGGTATGAAACTCATGGTGCTAGGACCGGACGCCTCATTTGGGCGCGGGGCACCGAAGGATACGTTCGAACGCATGACCGCTCTGGGCGCCAGGCTCGGCTTCGAAGTGCTGAAGGTGCAACCGCTCGTCCTCGGCGAAGAGCGCTATAGCTCCACTGCCGTGCGGAAGGCTCTCGCCGCCGGCGACATGGACCGCGTGCGTGCGCTCCTGGGACGCCCCTATCACCTCGCCGGGCCAGTGGTGCACGGCTTCGAGCGGGGCCGCACGATCGGGTTCCCAACGGCCAACATCTCCGTCGCTGCCGACCGGGCGATGCCGACGCTTGGCGTCTACGCGACGCGCGTGACCATCAACGGCAGCCAGTACGTGGGCGCGACGAACATCGGACGGCGGCCAACCTTCGATGCGGGGCACGTTTCCATTGAAACGAACATCCTCGATTTCGAAGGGGACATCTACGGCGAGCGGTTGGAACTCGACATCTTCCACCGCATTCGCGAAGAGCGCGCCTTCGACGGCATCGACCAACTTGTCGCCCAGATTCGCAGCGATGTGGAGACCGCACGGAGGCTACTTTCATGACACGCACCATGGCGCCAGTAGACGAGCAACTGTTCGTGCTGATGAGCGGCGTTGACTATGGCGACGAGGGCCTGCGCGCGGCGTTCACGGCGGAGTTGAAGAGGCGGCTGGAAGAAGACCGTCCGCTGAAGGTCTACCTTGGAATCGACCCGACGGCGACAGCGCTCACGCTCGGGCATACAGTGCCGCTGCGAAAGCTGCGCCAGTTCCAGGATTTCGGGCACCACTGCGTCTTCCTGATTGGCGACTACACGGCGCTGGTTGGCGACCCCAGCGACAAGAACAAGTTGCGCCCGGTCCTCACCCAGGAAGCCATCAAGGCCAACGAACAGACCTACTTCGAGCAGGCCGCCCGCATCCTCGATGCCTCCAAGACGGAGCTTCGGCACAACAGCGAATGGCTGGGACAGCTGAGCTTCCCGGATGTCATCTCCCTGATGTCCAAGTTCACCGCAGCCGAAATGCTCCGGCGCGACAACTTCCGTAAACGGTGGGAAGACGGTGACGCGGTCTACCTGCACGAGTTCCTTTACGCGCTGATGCAGGGCTACGACGCCTACGCACTGGAGTGCGATGTGCAGGTGGGCGGCACCGAACAGCTCTTCAACCTGATGGCCGGACGCAAAATCCAGGAGGATGCAGGGCAGCGGCCGCATGTGCCGGTAACGAACCCCATCCTCGTCGGTCTCGACGGCAAGGAGCGTATGTCGAAGTCCAAGGGCAATCACATTGGAATCGATGACCTGCCGGGCGAGCAGTACGGGAAGGCGATGTCGGTCCCGGATGAGGTGGTGATGGACTTCTTCACGCTGGCCACAAACGTGCCGCGTTCGGAACTGGAGTCCATCCAGGAACGCCTGGAGAGAGAACCGATGGCAGTGAAGAAGCTCCTCGCGAGGACGATCGTTTCGGAGTTCTGGGGGGACGAGGCGGCCAACGAAGCAGAAGCCGAGTTCGAGCGAACGGTGCAACGCAAAGAGGTCCCAGACGAGATGCCCGAAGTGAACGTCACGGGCGAGGAATCGCTCATCGACGTTTTGGTGGCAAACGGCATGGCGCCTTCAAAGCGCGAGGCACGGCGATTGTTCGAGCAGGGTGCTGTGAGCCTGGACGGTGAACCCGCAACCATCGAAGCCTTGGCGACGGCGGGTGCGGTTGTGCAGGTGGGCAAGCGCCGCTGGATCAAGCTCGTCTAGCTGGGCCCACCCGGCTCGAAGATGGCGCGGACTTCAACCTTGCCGGTAGCCGCCGCTGGAATGCGGGCTGCCCACTGGATAGCCTCGTTTTCGCTGGCGCACTCCACCAGGTAGTAGCCAGCGGGCTGCAGGTCGTGCGGCAACGCCGGGCCCGGCTCAACGACCGGTGAGTCATCCACAACGGAGACAGTCCTGGCTGCGACGCTAGAAGTGAAGGGCTGGGAATCGATAAGCACGCCTTGCTCCCGGGCCACGGTATCCAACTCCACATAGGCCTGCCAGAGCGCGTCCCACCCGTCGTCGCCGGGATGCAGTTCCTTCGATTCGTCGGTGTAGATGAGCAGGATGTACTTCACGGGACCTCCTCTTCGTTCACTTGGACGTTGCAATGTTCCCCGGCTCCATACGACAAGTGCAAAAGTTTCGCGGCACGGTCCTGGCAACTGGCGGAGGCGATTGCGGCGCCGCAACCGTGGCGGTTATAGTCCGCGCAGTTTACCGATCGGAAAGGAACCATCCTTCATGGCAGATCTCAACGAAACCCGGACCCGACACGCACAGGACGTGGTGGATGGCAACATGGCGAACCTGATGGGCGACTTCACGCCCGGGGCAATGCCGAAGGTGATGGCGCTCGCGGCCAACCCACTGCGCGCGACCAGCTTCGAAGTGAACGACCTGGGCAATAACGAGGCGGAGATAACGTATATCAACGGAGACACCCGCAGGGTTGTCTGGAGCAAATGGGAACAGACCGGCGACAAGTGGCAAATCTGTGATGTCGCCGAAAGGAGCTAACGTGTGACGCAACAACCCGGGAGCGGACCGGTGGAGACTGCGCGCGACGCAGCAGAACGCAATGCCCAGGCGGTCATGAGCGGCAACCTCACGCAGGTGATGGCCGACATCACGCCCGAAGCGTTGGCGCAAATGATGCAGATGGGCGCGCAGGCACAGGCTGCCGGGTTGCAGACGCCGCAGTCACTCCCGAGCATCCAGTCCTACACGTTGGAGACAGTTTCGGAAGACGATGAGGAGGGGAGCGTGTTCAACGTGACCTTCCATTCCGAAGCCGGGACGGCGACACTCGCGACGCGCTGGAAGCGGATCATGGGGCAGTGGAAGATCGCCGGGGTGGAGCTCGTTTCCGCGAAAGTTGAACCGGGATTCCTCGAAAGCTAATGCAACTTTGCCTGGTGCGGCATGGAATCGCTACGGAGCGCGGACACGGTGACTACCGTGACGATGCTCTGCGCCCGCTTACGGCGGAAGGCCGGGAGAAGATGACCGCGGCAGCGGCCGGGATCGCGAGGATGTTCGACGCGCAACTGGTGCTGAGCAGTCCGCTCGTGCGCGCCCGCCAGACTGCGGACATCCTCGTGGTCGCCAGTGGCGGGACGAAGTTGCGAACGCACGACGGGCTTGCGAACGGAGACCACGAATCCGTGCTTTTGGCGGCGGCAGCTGCGAAGGTCGATCGCGTTGCGCTCGTTGGCCACGAACCGTTGATGTCCGAACTGCTTTCGTTGCTACTTACCGGCAGCGAGGGCCGTCTGCGCAGTGGCTTCAAGAAGGGCGGCGCGGCGGTCGTGGACTTCGACGGTCCACCGAGAGCCGGGTTGGGTAGGTTAGTTTGGGCAATGCCCCCGGCGGCCCTTCGCCGACTGGGCTAAGCCAGCCCCGCGAGCCCGGGTCATAGGGGCCGGACGCGTACCGACATGGGGAACTTGAGCGCGCTTTGCAAGCGGTGCAATTGCTTCTCGACCGCGTGGAACTCGGCGTCGGCGGGGCCGCCAGCAACCAGCACCATCTCCAGCGACTTCTTCCCGACGGCGAGTTCAACATCGTGCACCGGCGACGGCGTTCTGCGCCAGACCGAGCGGGCAACGCCAAGCATCGCGCCGAGGACCGCCACACGGTCATCATCATCCGCTTGGATGGCGGCCTGGTAGGCGGAAAGGTCGGGCGAGCCGGACATCGACCAGCGGACCATGGAAGCGAGCAGAACGATTTCGCGATGGCTGAAGCCGTGCAAGTCGCCACTGTGCACCAGGTATTCGGCGTGGCGGTCGCGGTTGTAGTAGTCGATGTGCATGCCGATTTCCGAAAGCCGTGCGGCGCTGCTCAGCAAGTCCCGCTCGAATCCGCCGTAGCCGTGGATTGCCGATGTGGCATCGAAAAGCCGCAGGCCCACCGAAACTTCGGGTTCGGCATTGACGACGTTCACGCCGTTAGCAGCGGCGAGACCGGCAATCGATGCGGCGCGAACGTCGGGGACGATGGGGCGTTCACGCCGAATTTCCTGCCAGAGGGTCCCTTCGCGCATGCCCTGTCCGGAGACCACCAGCTCAGTTGCGCCGACAACGCTCATCACCTCGTCCACCACGACGGCCGCCGCCGGCAGGGTGCCTACGCGCTCGGCGCCGAGGCCGGCCAGCTTGCGCCGTTCGGATGCATCGCGGGCGAGCAGGTCGTCGACGAGCCGCTTGAGCTCGCCACGCTCCACAGCGAACCCATGGAGCCTGCGGAGGGGGTAGTGGCGGCGGGAGCGAACCATTCGCGCAATGTTGCGAATGGCTCCGCCTGCGCCGAAAACAGCCCCGGCGCTGATTTTAAGGTCGATGGATTCGCGCACAGCCTTGCGCAAGGCCCGCACTTCCTTCGCAGTCGGCGGGTCGGAGCGGAGAAAACGTTCGGTCGCGTAGATTGCGCCCAGCGGCACCGAGAGCGATTCCACGAGGCGGCGACTTTCCACGTGCATCACTTCCAGCGAGCCACCACCGATGTCTACGACACAGCCTGAGTTCAGCTGGCTGCTGTTGATCACGCCGAGGAAACTCGCAAACGCCTCTTCTGGCGCCTGCAGAATACGGATTCGCACACCAGTTTCATCGAAGACGTCGTCGATAAACTCCAGGGCGTTTGGGGCGCGGCGAAGGGCTTCGGTGCCAACAGCAACGAGACCCTGGGGACTGTAGGAGTTGGCCACCTGCGTGACCGCGCGCATTGCCCGCAGCCCGCGTTCCATGGCCTCTGGAGTGAGCTGTCCGTCGTCCTGGCCTTCGCCAAGGCGGGCGTCGAAGCGTTCTTCGTCCACTACTTCGAAGGCGGTCTCGCTGAGCTCACGGGCCACCAGCAGGCGAACGGACTTGGAACCAACATCGATGACCGCGTGAATGGGGCGAATGGAAGACTGCATCATGTGCGGCTTCATCGTACTCCGTGCTTCGCCAATACAGCCGCTGGCGCCACGGCAGCCGGGATGGGAAACGTTTCAGGTGGATGAAAAGATGGGCACCCGGGGGTGGCCCCTAAGAGTTATGACAATATGATTGTGGCTGGCCTCGCGAAGCCCGGTGAGCACAGAACCGAGCCAGCAGCACAGCTACTGAGCGGGGTGGAGCGTGTCCGCCGGGGTGTTCCGAAACTGCTTTTGGAGGCGGTTTTCGCACTCCAGAAGATTAACGATCCCGTTCGCAAAACCCTGTGGACACTGCGAAGCGGGGCTGAATATGATTCCGGACGTCCCGGGCGGTCGCGGGCTATCGGCAAACAAGAGGTACCTGATGAACGAAGGCATAAGCCAGTTTTTGAACTTCCTGGCAGTGGAGAAGAACGCGTCCGCCAACACGATCGCCGCTTACCGCAACGACCTGGCACAACTTGAAACATTCGCGAAGAAGGAGTTTGGGGGACAGCTGCCGTGGGGCAGCATGTCGAGCGATTACGTCGTCCGCTATGTCGGCGAACTGCGCGAACGTGGATACAAAGACGCGACGGTCGCCCGTAAAGTTGCGGCCACAAAATCGTTCTTCGGGTTCCTTGCCGCCGAGGGGATGATCGCGAACGACCCGACCGAAAACCTGAAGTCGCCGCAGGTTGGCAAGAGCCTGCCGCGTGCACTCACCGCACAGGAAGTCGACGAACTGCTGGAGCAGCCCGCCCGCCGCAATACGCCCGAAGCCAAGCGGGACAAGGCCATGCTGGAGTTGCTTTACGCCACCGGCCTGCGCGTGACCGAACTCGTGTCGCTCGATATCTCCGACGTGGAGCTGGAAGCCGACCCCGTTACGATCCGCTGCGTGGGGAAGGGCGACCAGGACCGGGTACGTCCGCTGCCGCCGAGCGCCGTGAACGAACTGCGCCAGTACATCTTCCACGTGCGGCCACGCCTGGTGCGCAACCGCCGCGAATCGGCGCTATTCGTGAACCGCCGCGGGGAGCGCCTCACGCGCCAGGGTTTCTGGCTCATCCTGAAGAACTACGCCCGCGAAGCGAATCTCGACAAGACGATTACCCCGCATACCCTGCGCCACACCTTCGCAACGCACATGCTTTCGGGCGGCATGCCCCTGCGAAACGTGCAGGAGGCTCTCGGCCACGCCAGCATTTCCACCACTCAGATTTACACCCACCTGACCGACGACCAGAAGCGAAAGCAGTACGACAACGCGCACCCTCGCGCGTAGCGCGTACTGACGCTGGCCTGCCAAACGCGCTAGGCTCGACCGCATGGTCGAGCCTTCTCTTCTGTTCACGGCACTTGAAGACGAAGCCCCGGCCGAAGCGCTGCGGGCACTCGACCGTGACGGGGTGCTGTGCACGCTCATACCCGAACTGGAAGCGGGCCGCGACTTCGTGCAGCCGGAACTCCATCACTTCGATGTTCTGAACCACAACCTCGCAGCCGTGGAAGCGTTCGACCGCACGATCGGCGACGGTTGGCACGGCGAGCGCATTCGCCAGCTCACCCGTTGGTTCGACCTTGATGCATCCCTCGAAGGCGAGGTCGACGGCACGCCGGTCGTGGTGCTCACGCGGCTGGCATGCCTGCTGCATGACGTGGCGAAGCCCGCGACCGCCACCCGCGACGAGGATGGGCGGCTTCGCTTTCCCCGGC
The DNA here is from genome assembly GCA_964509855.1 of uncultured Anaerolineaceae bacterium. GTDB lineage: Bacteria > Chloroflexota > Dehalococcoidia > Tepidiformales > Tepidiformaceae > CAZDZP01. The sequence goes on from CAZDZP010000002.1 coordinate 11,249, forward strand.
ACGGGCCGGAAGGCGCGCTGCTCATGAAGGCGCGGCTGCCGCAGCTCGGCGTGGGCCCGGTGGCTACCGATCTCATCGCGCGGCTAATCCGGCAGCACCTGCGGCCAGCCGAACTGGTTCGCAACCACCCGGCGACGGACAAGGCCGTGCGCAAGTTCACCAGCGATGTGGAAGGGCACGTGTTGCCGCTCATGCTGTTGAACCTCTCCGACGGCTGGGCGACGCGCGGCCCCGGGTATGACACCGCGAACTTCGAACGGCACTGCAACTTCCTGAACTACGTGGTGGCCCGCTCGTGGGCAGCTACGGAAAAGGACGAGGAGCCGCTGGTTACCGGTGAGGATTTGATGCAGGAACTCCCGCTGCAAAGTGGACGTTTGCTGGGTGCCGTCCTAACATCGATTCGCCGGGCACAGGAACAGCGCGAGGTCTCCACGCGCGCCGAGGCGCTTGAACTGGCGCGGAGGCTGTTCTCCGAAACAGGTGACGGCCAATTCGTCCCCACACCAGCCAAGGAGTGAATTCGAACCATGGCCGCAATGTGGAGCGTGATTTTCTACACCGTGCTGGCAGTTGCCGCGTTCTATTTCATCCTGCTCCAACCTGTGTTGAAGCAGCAGAAGGAACAGCGCAAAGCCGTGCGCGAACTGCAGATTGGCGATGAAGTCGTCACCGCTGGTGGACTGATCGCTGAGGTCGTGGACGTCGTCACGCCTGTTGACGGCCCGACAGAAATTATCCTTCAACTGGCGCCGGAGATACGCGTGCGGGCTACAACCGCCGCCGTGACCAAGCGCTTAAGCACCCTTGTGGTGGAAGATGACGAAGAAGTGTCGACTTCACAAGCCACCACGCGCGATAAACCCGCAGAACCAGGAATTTCGTGAGAAGAGCCTCTACCCTCGTCATCTTCGTCGGCGTCCTTGTGCTTACCGTCTTTGCCGTTGTGGCGGTGTGGCCGAGCTACCCCCAGCGCTACCTGCCGGGTGACTTCTGGCCTTCGGGCAATGGCATCAAGATTGGTGATTTTGAGCGCGAAACCATGCGGCTCGGACTCGATCTGCAGGGCGGCACGCGAATGGTGCTCGAGGCCAACCCACCGGCCGACTTCGAGGGCGACCTGAACGAAGCCCTGGAAACTGCTGCCGAGGTCATTGAGCGGCGCGTCAACGAATTCGGCGTTAGCGAATCCGAGGTTTCCGTGGCGAGCGGCAACCGCATTGTCGTGCAGGTCCCGGGCCTTTCGCTCGAGGATACTGAGCGGCTAATCGGTGCGACTGCCCAGTTGGAATTCAGAACGCTCGATCAATTCGGAGAGGTGGTGCCGGCCACCGGAGTTGTCGACGGTCAAACGATCCAAATGACCGGCCAATTCCTGCGCAGCAACAGCTTCCCAACGCGCGCGGGTACGACGTTCGCGGTGAACTTCGAGACTACGGGCGTCGGCTCCCAACTCATGGGGCAAATCACGACTCGCGCCATCTTCGACGAAGAAGGGCGAGAGCGTAGCCAGCTGGATCCCCAGCGCCAGCTGCTCGTGTACCTGGACGATGTGCTGATTTCGCAGGCGACCGTCCAGGGGGTCATCACCGATTCCGGGAGCATCACTGGCCAGGAAAGCTTCACGGCGTCTCGTGACCTTTCGCGCCAGCTCAACGCCGGCGCTTTGCCGGTGCCGCTTCAGACCATCCAGTCGAGTGAGGTCTCGGCGACACTCGGCGAAGACTCGGTGAAGGCAACGGTACGCGCTGGTGAAGTGGGCCTCATCGCGGTCGCTATCTTCATGATCCTGATGTACCGGCTGCCGGGCGTGCTCGCGACTGCGGCGCTCTTTATCTACACCTTCCTCGTGCTCGCCGTGTTCAAGCTCTGGCCGGTCACGCTCACGCTTTCCGGCATTGCCGCCTTCATCCTGTCGGTGGGCATGGCCGTGGACGCCAACATCCTGATCTTCGAACGGATGAAGGAAGAGTTGCGGCGTGGCCGAACGCTGAACACAGCCGTTGACCTCGGGTTCCGCAACGCATGGAGTTCTATTCGCGACTCCAACGTATCGACGCTCATCACCTGTCTCATCCTCTACTGGTTCGGCGACCAGTTCGGCGCGGCCCCGGTGAAGGGATTCGCACTCACCCTCGCCATCGGCGTATCCATCAGCATGTTTTCGGCCATCACGATCACCCGCACTTTCCTAAAGATGCTGGTGGGCACACGAGTGGCACGAAACAGCTGGCTCTTCAACGCCGAGGAGCGCAAGGGCGGCACGACGCATGCCGGCGGCGGCCTGATCAATTTTGCCAAAGCGCGCTTCGTCACACTTGGCATTTCCGCCATCGTCGTGATCGGAGCCATCGTCATCCTCGCGATTCCGCCAACGCTGAAGGGCGGCATTGAGTTCACTTCTGGTTCTGTCTTCACCATCCGTTTCACCGAACAATCGGTGGAACAACCGGTGCTGCGGCAATACATGGGCGAAATCGGGTACCCGGAGGCACGCGTCCAGGGTTCTGGCGACAATAGCTACGTCATCCGCACGCGGGAGCTTGATGGCGCACCGCCGCTCGGAAGCGACCCCGGACCGCAACCCACGGGCGAAATCGACACCATCACGTCCCAATTGCAGGAGCGCTTTGGAAGCCTCGTCCGCGATGACTTCCAGACCGTTTCGGGCACTGTTTCTTCGGAAATCGCTCGCTACGCGACCCTGGCGGTGATCGGCGCTGCCATCGCCATCTTTGGCTATATTTGGCTGCAGTTCCGCAACGTTCCCAACGCGACTCGATACAGCGCTGCTGCGGTGATCGCGCTTTTGCACGACACACTGATCGTGCTGGGCCTGTTCTCACTCCTTGGGAAGGTTGCCGGGACAGAAGTCGACACGGCCTTCTTGACCGCAGTCCTCACAGTGATTGGCTTCTCCGTTCACGACACGATTGTGGTGTTCGACCGGATACGCGAGAAGCTGCAGAACGACGCCTACCTGCCGCTGGAAGAGGCTGTCAACGCCAGCCTGACGGAAACGCTTAGCCGCTCGTTGACGACGTCCCTCACGCTCATCCTGACGGTGCTTGCGCTGCTCCTTATTGGCGGCGCCACTATCCAGAACTTCCTCATCGTGCTGCTGGTTGGCGTCATCGCGGGGACCTACTCCAGCGTTGGCGTAGCGGCGCAGCTGCTGGTGGTGTGGGACCGGGGTGAGATGGGGCGGATTTTCGGCCGGGGAAAGCGCGAGGCCGGCCCCGCCGAGCGCACTGCCCCCATGGAACCCGCCACCGAGGTTTAGCGTTCAGCGCGCAGCACGCGCGCATCGCCAACCCGCCTGGTGACTCTTTGTGCGTCCAGGTGTTCCAGAAACGCCTGGACGTACTTGCGACTGGAGCCCAGCAGGTCGCGCGTCTCGGCGAGACTAATGGACCCGTGCTCCTCAATATGCGCCCGTACTTTAGCCGTCATCCCGGCGTAGACATCGGCGTCGAACACGACCCCGCCGCCCACATCCACCACCAGTCCACGGTGGGCGAGCAGCGCGACGAGCGCTGGTTCCGGGGATAGTTCCGCGGGAGGGCTGGTCCCCCCGGCCCTGATTGCCGCGAGGAAGGCGTCCGCTTCCCGCTGCTGGGCTGGCGAGAGCACCACGGTGTAGCCGGCCACACCAAGCCCGGCACCGGCGTTCACGAGACTTCTGCTGGCAACGGCATGCTGCACCACCATCTCAAACACAGCCGTTTCCAGCCCCACGGAACTGCGAACGTGTTCACGCGGTGCAAGTTCGCGGAGCGAATTCTGTTCCAGGTAAAGCGAAATTGCGGTGAGGATGCGGCGCGCCTGGTTTTCAAGCCACTCCTTGCTACTCAGCATCGTCTCCGTGAGCCACGCTGCCCGGTCGCTCTCGACCAATTCGTTGGCCAATGACTGAAGCTCACGCGTCTCCACGCCGAGCCGCTCCGACAGGCGTGCAAGCGTCGTGGGGCCGACCGCCAATTCGTCGAGCATGCGCTCCGCCGGCGATCCCTCCAGCCGGAGCGCGAGCGCTTCGAGCGTGGGCACGTGGTTGCGGCGATGGCGGGGCGGCGAGAGGGCAACGATGGGACCGCCTCCAACGGTGTCGTTGGTCGTACGAATCACGTAGTGGTCACGCGCCAGCACAGCGACGGGCGTTTCCAATACGACCTGCGCCCAGGCCACATCCCCGGGCAGCAACTCCGCGCGGTCGAGGAGACGGAGGGTGCCCTGCGCTTCGGCGGTGGCGCTGAGGAAGGTGATGCCAGCGTTGTCGCTCACGGCGTGGGGGAGCAGTTTCGTGGCTCGAAGCCGCACATCCATGGCCCGGACAGGCTTGATGGCGCCGGGCCTGGCGAGCACCATGCCACGCTCAATGTCGTCGGCGTGGACACCGCTGAGATTGACGGCCGCGCGGGTGCCTGGCTCCAGCCGTTGAACCTTCTCCTTGTGGCGTTGCAGGCCACGTATTCGCGCGCGCAAGCGGCCCGGTTGCAGTTCGACGTCCTGGCCAACTTCGAGGGCGCCGTCGACTAGGGTGCCGGTGACCACCGTACCGAAGCCCTGGATGGTAAAGGCGCGGTCGATGGGCATGCGGGGCCGACCGAGATCGCGCTTCGGCGGCGTGGTGTCGAGGGCGGCATCGATAGCGGTGAGGAGCGCCGGGATGCCGTCGCCGGTCGAGGCGGAGACGCGCGCTATCGGGGCCCCTTCAAGCCGTGAGCCCTTGAGCACGTCTTCGAGTTCCGCTTCGACGAGGTCGATGTATTCGGACTCAACGAGGTCGGTCTTTGTTATGACGACGAGACCGGCGGGCACATCCAAGAGATCGAGGATTGCGAGGTGCTCGTGGGTTTGCGGCATCGGGCCCTCGTCGGCGGCGACGATGAGCAGCGCGAGGTCGACGCCCCCGGCTCCGGCGAGCATGTTCTTGATGAAGCGCTCGTGCCCGGGCACGTCCACGATGGAGACGTCGCGTCCCGAAGGGAGGGCGAGCCACGCGAAGCCGATGTCGATGGTGAGCCCTCGCTCTTTTTCTTCGCGCAGACGATCGGGATCGATACCCGTGAGCGCTTTCACGAGGGTCGACTTGCCGTGATCGACGTGGCCAGCGGTTCCGATGACGAACAATGGAAGGCTCAGTCTACAGGGGCAGGCGCGGCACCGGGGCGTTGCATCGCGTCCAGGAGGCGGACGCTCAGTTCGCCATGGAGTAGCAGCCCGCGGTGGGTAAGCCTAAGCGTGCCGTCCGCCAGTTCGAGCACGCCCGCAGCGAAACCAGCGCGCAGCCAATTGGCCGCCACGCGGTCAAGCGGAACGCCGAACTTCGCATCGAAATCGTCCACCCGGAAGCCTTCCAGCATCCGCAGGCGAAGCGACACCCAGTCGGACGTTCGTGTTGGTTCGTCGAGTTCGTGGCGTTCGGCGACGGTTGCGCCGGGCACGCCACCGAGGGCCGCATCGATGTAGGCCCGGGGATGCGCGATGTTTTCGTAGCGCGAACCGTCGACGTATCCGTGGGCACCGGCGCCAAGCCCGAGGTAGTCCCGGTCCGTCCAATAAGCCTGGTTATGGTGCGAACGATGCCCGGGACGCGCCCAGTTCGATATTTCGTAGTGTTCGAAGCCAGCGGCACCCAGGAGCTCGCAGGCGAGTTCGTACATGTCCGCGGCGAGGTCCGGCCCCGGAACTTCAACTTCGCCCGCTTCCACGCGGCGGTGGAGTGGCGTTCCTTCCTCGACGCCGAGCGCGTACAAGGACAGGTGGTCCGTACCGAGCGCTAGGGCTTGTTGCAGGTCCGACCGCCAGTCTTCGAGCGATTCGCCCGGAAGACCGTAGATGAGGTCCAGGTTCACATTGTCGCACCCCGCTGCGCGTGCCGCCCGGACCGAAGCCCCAATCGCCTGCGCGGAATGAATACGATCGAGGAATGCGAGACGCGTCGGGTCGAAAGTCTGGGCGCCGAGGGAAAGGCGCGTGATGCCCCCGGCCAGCAGGGCCGCCGCGTTCGCCTCGGTGGAGGTGCCCGGGTTGGCTTCCAGCGTGACCTCGGCACCTAGGGCGAAGGGAGCGGCGGCTCTCAGGGCGTCGACAACGGCCACGATGTCGGCCGGTGGCACTTCGCCCGGGGTGCCACCCCCAAAGCCGATAGAGACGATTTCACGGCCTTCCAGCGCGTGGCGAACACTGGCAGCCTCCGCCAGGAGCGCGTCGCGGTAACGGCCTTTGAGTGCGTCCATCCCGGCGTATGCGTTGAAGTCACAGTAGCCACACTTCACGGTGCAGAATGGGATGTGGACGTAGACCGAAATCGGCTTCACGAAACGGGCGCAAGCAGAGCGTGCATTTCGTCGACCAGGTGGGTGGTTATGCCATCGACGCCCCACGACGCGAGCTCCGCAGCCCGTGGAAGGTCGTCGATGGTCCATGCGACTACCCGGATGCCCCGCTCGTGGAACTCTTCCACCAGTGGCCTTGAGAGGAGCGAGCCGCGGCATGAAATGCCGGCGGGACGGAAGTCGTGGCGCATGACAGAGCGGAAGAGGTCAAGGCGCGCTGTCACGTCTATCGAGTAAAAGAGCGGAACCTGTGGCGCCACTTCATGCAGCACGCGCAGGACACCCCAGTGAGGGCTGCTGGCCACGACCGGGGCTTTGCTCGCGACTTCGGCCAACACGGCGGCGGCAGTTTCCGCCGAAGCGCCAGAGTTCGTTTTGAGGTCCAGGAAGATACCGGACTTGTCTTCGACCGTTTCTGCGAGCAGGTCGAGGCTAAAGGGCGTCGAGGCGATTGCCAGGTACCACTTTTCGAAGAGGACGGGCAGAGCACCGATACGCCGTTCGTGGCGAGCTTCGAATTTGCCGTTGCGCAGCCAGAGGTCGACTTCGATGAAGTCGGCGCCTTGCTCGATGGCGCCTTCGGTCGTGTCCCGGGCATTGCCGGCGGAATGCGCGATGACCGCGGGGTATCCGCGGTCATCGAAGGGTTTCCAGGGATCGATGCGCGTTTCCACGCTACTAGGATGCAGGTTGACTGGCCGCTGTGCCTACCGGGTGACGGGGCGACACCTGGATGTCACCGTTGACGATGTCATCGAGCAGGTCGTCGTCGAGGATGCGGTATCCGTCACCGTCGGGTGCTATGGCGCCCATGGTGACGAAGCGGCTCAGGAGTGCGGTGACAGTTTCGCGGCTCGTGCCGATAGTTTGGGCCAGCTCCTGGTGGGTAAGGCCAAGCCGCACAAGGCCACCTTCCTGGCGGCTGACCAGTGTGTCGGCGAGTCGCGCGGATACGGGCTTCGAAACGATGTTCATGAACGTGCGCTGCATGCCGGCGAGGCGGCGGGCGGTGAGTTCAAGCATCGCGAAGCCGAGCCGCGGCGACTGCTGCATGCAGTAGGCGAAGTCGTCCCAGGAAATGCTCAGCGCGACGGTGTCGTCCAGAGCCTGGGCACAAGCGATTCGCTCGCCGTCCTCAACGATGGCCATGTCTCCCACGACATCACCACGGCCGACGATGTCGAGGATGATTTCCTTGCCGTTTTCGGCCACCTGGTAGATCTTCACGCGGCCCTTGATGAGCAGGAACACCCGCTCCGGGGGGTCGCCCGCCGAGAACAGGAACTGGCGGGCTGAAAAGCGCCGCTCCGTCATGTGTGGCGCAAGGCGCTCGATTTCCTCATCGGACAGCACCTGCATGACGCGGCTCAACTGCCGCAAATACCAGGCAATCGACCGTTGAAGCTTGGCGGGCTTCGCGCTCGACGGTCGTGCTATCGATTCGGTGGTCATTTCGTTTCCTCTCGTGGCGGCTGTTCGCTGCTTCCCGTTCGTTCACGTAGTTGTTCAAGAAGCCGGGCTGCCCCGGCCGAAATCGCTTCAGGTTCGTTGGTGGCGACGTACACCTGCAGGTCTACGAGCGCGGCGTCGATATTCCCCAACCGGTATTGCAGGATACCGCGTTCGCCGATAAGGGAGGCGTTCCACGGCTCAAGGACGAGCTGGAGTTCCACCGCTTCCAGCCAGCGAGCGTTCTCGCCAGTGTTGCGGAAAGCGAAGCGAAGGTTGTTGAGCATGCGCTGCAGCAACTGGCGCCTCGTAACCGGGAGCAGGTAGGACTCGATAGAGGTGGTACCCACGCTGCGAGCGGAAAGGCCCGAGAGCAGTTCGTGCCTGTCCAGCCGCGCTCCCTGGTGGAAGGGGTCGACGTAGAAGGGTCCTTCCGGTGGGCCGCAGCGGACGATGAAGTGGCCGGGATAGCCCACGCCGTCACAGGGGAGGCCGAGCCGCTGCGCGATTTCCATGTACAGCAGCGAAATCGTGATCGGAATGCCGGTCCGCCTGTCGATGACGACGTTGAGGAAGCTATTTTCCGGGTTGCCGTAGTCCTCGCTATTGCCCGTGAATCCCATCACCGAGAACAGCTGGTAGTCGATAGCCGCGGCGAGGGCTTCGGGTTCCCTGGCGCCGGCGGCGTGGTTCGAAGCAGCCTCGGCGATGTGGTCCAGCCGGGCAGCGTAGGCATGCGGATTTAGTGTGGGGTAACCGAGCCGAGCGATAAGCATGGCCGCGCCAAAGAGATCCACCTCTTCGTCACGTCCCCGGGTTGCTTCGCGAAATTCATCGGTCAGGCTCATGTTTCTCACAACAGAGTATACGAACTGGGGGTAGGTTCCGGTCAGGGCAGGGCCCAAGGCATAGAGCGATTTGCTGGCAGGTACTGTTGCTTCGTATGGTTCGGAACTGTGAACAACGTTGCGAAGTATCGTGTGGGCGAAATTGAGATCGCCATCATCAGTGATGGCCACACGAGACTGGATGGTGGCGCGGTCTTCGGGCTGGTGCCGCGCGTGATGTGGGAGCCGGTCATCGGCAGTGAGAACATCGACGACCAGCACCGCATTCCGCTGGGGTTGAACTGCATGGTGGTGCGCCACGGTGAGACCATCGCGCTCATCGAAACTGGCATGGGCAACAAGCATGGCCCGCAGGTGCGCGAGAAGATCTTCCCGGGTGACTACGGCTACCTGCTCGACAACCTCGCTGCGCTAAGCCTTCGGCCGGAGGACATCACGCACGTCGCCAACACCCACCTCCACGCGGACCACTGCGGCTGGAATACGGTTCGCAAGGGCGAAGACGTGGTACCGACCTTTCCGAACGCGCGCTACTACATCCAGGCAGGTGAATACGAAGCGGCCATGCACCCGAACGACCGCACAAAGGGCACCTACTTTGCCGAGAATTTCGAGCCACTTTCGCGAAGTGGCCAGCTTGAGCTCGTCAGTGGCGAGCAGCAGATTGCCCCGGGTATCCATTTCCTCCCCACGCCGGGACATACGGAAGACCACGCATCGGTCGTGCTGTCCTCAGCGGGCGAAACGGCGATTTACACCGGCGACCTCGTGCATCATGCCGTGCAAGTCGAACGGCCCGCATGGATCCCAGCATTCGACATCCTCCCCCTGGTGAGCCTGGCAACGAAGAAGAAGCTGGCCGAGCGGGCAATCCGCGAAAAGGCACTCCTGATTTGCACGCACAACGCCTTCCCGGGAGTCGGGCGGCTGACCGAGGTCGATGGCAAGCGGAGATTCGTCACCGAGTGACCACGCGATGACCAGTAGCGAGCCGAAGCCGGTGTACCACCTCGCGCTGCGCGACTGGCACGCTGCCCACGGAGCCATCCTCGGCGAACGGCGGGGGTGGTCCCTACCCCTGCACTATGGCGATTGGGTCGTCGAGCACGCGGCATTGCGCCAGGGCGTCGCCCTCATCGACCGCTCGAACCGCAGCCGCATCCTCGTGAGCGGCACGGACGCACTCGACGTGCTGAAGGCGAGCTTCGCGGGCCATGTCGAGGACCTCGAGGAAGGTCGCTCCATGCGGTCCGTGGTGGTCGGCGGCGAAGGCACGATTCGCGACCTCGCGCTCATCGCGCGCACAGGCGGAATCAGCTACTTCGTGATGGGGGAACCGGATCGCCGCTTCGCAACACTCGAGCGCATGCAGGCCGCGATTCAACCGGACTGGGACGCGCACGTCGACGACCGCACGGAGACTACTTGCATGCTCGGTATCGCCGGGCCGGGAGCTGCGCAGGCGATCCAGCATGCGCTGGAAGAGAGCCTTCCCGACGGGCTGCAATCGCTGCACGTCGCGCTTTTCCAGTTTCACGGCTTTCGCACGCTCGGCATGCGCACCAGCGATACAGGCGAGGATGGGTTCGAACTCATGCTGGCTCCCGCGGTGATGCAGCATCTGCTCGACACGTTGTTGGAAATGGGAGCGCGGCCGATTGGCTTCGAGGCCCAGGAGGCAGCGCGAATCGAAGCCTGTATCCCCGGGTTCGAACCGGACCTGAGCCCGGGAGTCAGTCCTGCGGAGGCCGACCTCGACGTCCTCCTGGACGTGCCAGGCGGTAGCGAGTCACGCATCCTCGCGGGGCTGCTGGTCGACGGGGACGAAATCCCGGATCCTGGGACGCCGGTCAACGCCGGGATCGAAGCGGTTGGCACGGTTCGCTCGGCCACCTTTTCGCCTTCGCTGCAGTCCGTGGTTGCGCTCGCACTGCTCGATGCAAGGAGCGCCATACCGGGCGAAAGCGTTAGGATTGGGGATACGAAAGCGACAATTGTCGCGAAACCCTTCCTTCGTCGGAGAACAGCACAATGATGGGCCCGTCACCGGCCGACTTGGCCAGGTACGCGCCGCGGGATCCCGCAGGCGTTGTCGAACTGAACATTAACGATCACTGGCGTGCCAAGTGGATAGCCGATTCCGAGCTTCCCGAACACGCGCCCGTGATGACTGCATACGCGATGGTGTTTCGCGGCGAGCGCGCTTATGTCACACGCGAGCATGGCGAGGACCGCTGGAGCATCATCGAAGGTGACCTGGGCGAGAGTGAGTCGGCTGAGGACTTCGTCGTTCGCGCCGCCTTTGAGCGGACCGGGGCAAAGGTCACCAAGACCGAGCTCTTCGGCTTTTTCGAATGCAAGGCCACCAGCCAGAATCCGCAGTTCCCCGTGGGAACGATAACAGTTCAGCCGTTCTACATCGCTTCGGCGAGCGACGTTGAAGACGTGCCGGATGAGTCAGGTTATGAACGGCGACGGCTGCCGCTGAATGAGTTCAACAAACTGATTCGTGCACGCTACCCCCAGTCCGACCTGTACCTGCAGCAGGGTACGCAGCGCTACACGGTCATGTTGGCGCGCGGCGAAGTCTAAGAACCCGGGGCTATCGCATAGGTCACGGTGACGTCGCAGGTGACGGCCGTTGTGCCTGCCTCAATGGGCGTCGCCTGCTGCGACTCCATCTTCATCGCCATTGCATGCAGCATCGGTTGCGGCCCGGCTGGCTGTCCTTCGGTGATGGCAACCGGCAGCCCTAACGACACGCCTGCGTGCGAGGCGAGTTGAGCCGCTTTGGCCGCAGCATCGCCGATGGCAAGACGGCGCGCTTCTTCCTCGGCCGCACGAGGGTCCGACACGGAGAATTGGAGCCCGTTGAGCATGACGGCGTCACCGCCCGCTTCCAGGGCACCGTCAACGACCCCGCCGAGTTTCGCGACGTCACGAACGACCACGTGGACGATATTGGACACGTCGTACCCCAACAGCTTTTGGCCACCGTCGTGGGAGTAGTCGTAGCGGGGGCCAACGGAAAGCTGGCTTGTACGGATGTCGGCATCAGCAACGTTCTGCGATTTGATGTTCGCGATCAGTTTGCTGGCGGCCCCCGCCGCGCGGTCGCGGGCCTCGGCGACGGAACGTGCGCTGGCCTGCACGCCGATGTTCAACATGGCGATATCCGGTACGACCTGTACCTCGCCGCGCCCGGTGACCGTGATTCCCTGTTCCTGCATGTTGAGAAGATAGCCCCCCGGGGTCAGAGGCGCTGGGCGCGCTGAACCTGGTGCCGCGATACGGCCCATGCCACCACCGCTAGAGCGAACACACCCCCGAGCGCCGAGTAAACCGGCAGCAAGGAATTGGGCGAGCTTTCAGTGGCGCTGCGATGCGATTCGAGCGCCGAGATTGGCGACGCCTCGTCGACGAGTTCCTTACCGTCGCCTGCGTCGTATGCCGGGGGTTCCTCACCACCCTCGGCGGAACCGGCCATTGTGCCGGCAGCCTCTCCGCCGTCGTCGCTGGTGGTGCGCATGTCGTCGCCTTCGGCCTGGGTTTCGAGCGAAGCCATGTTGGCGCCGCCGTTATCTCCGTCGGTCGTCGTACCGACCGTATCGAAGGCGAACACAATGCCGAACGCGGCGATGGCGGCGAAGGATGTGGCCTGGGCGAGGCGCATCGTGACGGCAGGCGCGCGGGAGGGCTTCGGCGCCGGTTCGGCGACCATCGCCGGGGTGAGTGCGAAGGAACGGGGAGTGGCGAATTCGGGCATCTCGCCAAGCGCGGACTTGAGCGACTTCGTGTTGCGAAGCAGTTCGGCGACGCTCTCGGACTCTTCGACGCGATCTTCCAGCAGTTCCCGTTCAACGGGCGTGAGGCGATGGTCGACATAGGCATCCACCTGTCGAGCCCACCGGTCATTGCGCCTGAAGATCTTCGGGAAACGCATCACAATTCCTTTCAGCTATCCAGACGTTCGCGGGCGCCGAAAAGTTCCGGGTTTCTGCGAATGAGTTCACGCAGCCGCTCACGGCCGCGATGAATGCGGGACTTAATGGTACCGGTAGAGGTTTCGCAGATGCTGGCCACCTCGTCGTAGGAGTAGCCGTGGATGTCGACCAGGACGATTGCGCGGCGCTGATCGAAGGGCAATTCCAACAGTGCGTCCTGCAATGCGCGGCTTAACGCGGCGCGTTCCACACGGGCTTCTGAAGATTCAGTTTGGTCCGGCACCTCAACAGGAGCCCCAAGTGTGTCGAATAACTCATCTAGAGAGCTTGCGCGATCCTTGCGCTGCGCTCGACGGAGGGCATCCTTGCTGTGGTTAGCCGCAATGCGGAATAGCCAGGCGCGGAAATTGCCACCTTCGAAGCGCGCAAGGGCACGATAGGCCGAAAGAAAGGTTTCCTGCGTCGCGTCTTCAGCGGATTGCCGGTTGCCAAGCAGGCGGAGCGAGAGGTTGAACACCGCAACCTGGTAGCGTTCGACAAGGCTGTTGAAGGAAGCGAGATTGCCGTTCCTGGCTTGCTGAATGAGGTCCTCATCGGGCGGTTGTCCCTGTGGATCCACGGCGGCGAGAGTAGGTCAATCGGCTGTAAAGCGCGACTAATGGGAACCGGGTGCGACCCGGAGGCTGTGATACCCTGATGGCAATGGACCAGGGAGGCGAACGCCTCGACGAGGCATTCGAAGACGACCACGACGCCACGCAGGACTGGTACTTTGACCTGCCCAGCGGAGCATGGGAAAGACAAGAAGAGAAGAACCGCCAGCTGCGCGCGAATCTCCTTGGTCACACCACCAAAGACACCGACACGCCGAAGGACCCCTTTACCGGGCAGCCGGTGAAGGGTGGTGGTTTCCTTGGCCGAGGGCGCAAGAAGGACAAGCCGGTCGAAGGATCGAAAAAGCCGGTCTTCGAACGCCGGGGTAGCGACGATGAACGCGTGTCGCGTTTCCGCGCTCTCCGCGAAGGAAGTGCCCCCGAGGGCGACAGCTGGTCGACAGAGCCGAAAGCCATCGACGAGAACGCGCCGCTGCTGCGCAACCGCCTGAGCGCTGGCGATGAGCCGCCCGCAGCATCCCCCAAGGGCGAATCGCGCTGGGACCAGCTGTTTGGTGCGCCCGCCGACAGCGGCAGCATCGTCGACGGGATGCGCAACTGGGCCACGAGTCCGAATGATGCCGACGAAGACGCCGCCGAAGATCCAGGCGCGGAGAGCACCGCCGAACCAGTAGATGCAGTAAACACGGCTGAAGAAGCAGTCGACGCGGACACCGAGGAGAGCCTTATCGGTGCGATGCGCAACTGGGCGACGGCGCCTGCGGACGAGCATGCCCCGGATTTCGAAAAGCCCGGTTTCGAACAAGAACCCGAAGTCGAAGACGAATGGGCGGTGGTAGCGCCGTCGAATCTTGTCGACGGCGATGTTGAACCCGCGACAGAACCCGTTAGCGTCGTCGCCGAGAGCGACCTCTCCGTGGCGGACGACGCCGCGGAATCGCTCATGGAACGTATCCGCAACCGAGCCCGCGTCCAGGCCGAACTCGACGCTGTTCCGAGTAGTGCCGATACCGAGGACCAGTCCGAAGAAGACGTGGTTGCAATCGGGGCTGATTCATCGGCCACCGCTCTCGTTCAGGATGAGTCTGAGTACGTCGAAGCGCCGGCCGCCGAGTTAGTCGCCAGTGCCGATGATGATGAAGCCACGCGGGACCCCGACGAGAGCCCGCTGGAAGGGCTCCGTGCGTGGGCAATGAACCGCCCATCCAGGGCCCGGTTCGCAACAGCTGAAACTACCGTTGAGGAAACCCCCGATGCGGTTTCCGGCGGCGACGACAAGGCTTCTTCAATCGACGACGTTGTGCCCGCCGCAGAGGATGTCAACAGTCCGATCGAGGTCGAAGCGGACGACAACGAGTGGAGCGCTGTCGATGTCGATGTCGACAGTGGCGCCGAGTACTCCGAAACGAAGGCTCAAGCGGAAAGCGCAAGCGCACTGGCGCGATTCACTGCTGCGCAAACCCCAGTCGAGGATGCTGTCGGCTCTCAGGAAGAACGCGAAGACACGGCGGAGAGTGAACCCCAGGCCAAAAAGCCAGGAATCCTCGGGCGGCTGTTCGGCCGCAAGCCCAAGCCAGACCCGGCAGAGGCAGCCGGCGCCGCCGCGATTAGCGCAGCCGCATGGCTGGAAGACGAGGATCCGGGTTGGGGCATGAGCCGCTCAGCGGCCACCGGCGCCAACCTGAACGCACAGGAATCCGAATGGGAGCCGGTCGAGCATGCCGAAGGCACGTCGGCCGACGGTAAGGATTCCGGTACTCCGGTTGTCTCAGCTTTTGCGGCCGAAACGATTTCGGACATCCCGGAGACGTCCGTGCCCTCGTTCCCCGCAAGCAACGATTCGACCACCGGGAACGCCTCGCCATGGGCTTCCTCGGACATGGCGACGCAGAACGACTCCTTCGGATGGAGCGCCACTCCGGCCGGGAATGAAGCCGCCGTGCCCGAGCCAGCGGAAGAAGAGGCTGTCGCGTCCGCACCCGTTGAGGATGACGACGAGGACGCTCCCACCTGGGCTGCCCCCGACATGGCCGCCAGCAACGACTCCTTCGGGTGGTCCAAGCCAGCTGAGGAAGAGGCCAGCGCCTCCGCGCCCGTTGAGGACGAGGCTCCGCATTGGGTCGCCCCCGACATGGCTTCCAGCAACGACTCCTTCGGATGGTCCAAGCCAGCCGAGGAAGTAGCTGTCGCTTCAGCGCTCGTTGAAGATGAAGCTGAGGACGTCCCCACCTGGGCTGCCCCTGACATGGCCGCCAGCAACGATTCCTTCGGGTGGTCCAAGCCAGCCGAGGAAGAGGCCGGCGCTTCCGCACCCGTTGAGGACGAGGCTCCGCACTGGGCTGCCCCTGACATGGCCGCCAGCAACGATTCTTTTGGCTGGTCCGCGACGACCGAGGAAGAGTCCGACGCGTCCGCACCTGTGGAGGATGAGGCTCCGCACTGGGCTGTCCCTGACATGGCCGCCAGCAACGATTCCTTCGGATGGTCCAAGCCAGCCGAGGAAGAGGTCGGCGCCTCCGCGCCCGTTGAGGATGGGGCTCCGCATTGGGCTGCCCCCGACATGGCTGCCAGCAACGATTCCTTTGGCTGGTCTAATCCAGCCGAGGAAGAAGCTGTCGCTTCAGCGCTCGTTGAAGATGACGACGAGGACTCTCCAAGCTGGGTCGCCCCAGACATGGCCGCCAGCAACGATTCCTTTGGCTGGTCGAAGCCAGCCGAGGAAGAAGCTGTCGCTTCAGCGCTCGTTGAAGATGAAGCTGAGGATGTCCCCACCTGGGCTGCCCCTGACATGGCCGCCAGCAACGATTCTTTTGGCTGGTCCGCGACGACCGAGGAAGAGGTCGGTGCGTCCGCGCCCGTTGAGGATGAGGCGCCGCATTGGGCTGCCCCTGACATGGCAGCGAGCAACGATTCTTTTGGCTGGTCCGCGACGACCGAGGAAGAGGTCGGTGCGTCCGCGCCCGTTGAGGATGAGGCGCCGCATTGGGCTGCCCCTGACATGGCAGCGAGCAACGACTCCTTCGGGTGGTCCGCGCCGACCGAAGAAGAGGCGCTCGCCGAGGCGTTGGACGAAGAACAACTGGTTGCAGATTCCGCCGTCGACGATGAAGAACCGGCGTGGTCGTTCGCCCGGCCTTCGCACGAAGAAGAGCGGTCCGGGGAAGAGGCCGATGCTTCCGCACCCGTTGAGAATGGGGCTCCACACTGGGCTGTTACCGACATGGCCGCCAGCAACGACTCGTTTGGCTGGTCCGCTGCCCAAACGGAGGACGAGGCGCTGGCTGAAGCCCTTGAGGACGAGATGCCGTTGCCCGATTCGGCCAGCATCTTCCCGTGGATGGCAACAGCACTGAGCGACGACGCGCAGGGCCTCATTGAGAACCAGGAAGTGGCCAGCATCGAGCCGGGCGAAGCATTCAGCGAACAGGCCGCCTTCTCGCCGCTTTCGGAACAACCAACAGAAAGTGCGCCCGAAGCGGTAACCTTCGAAGCGATGCTACCCGCTGATGACGACGCCGACGACGAATCCCAGCCTTGGGCTGCAGCTGCGATCGCCGAAAACCACGAGGCCGCAAGAGTCGATGACGGCGGTGACGAGTGGGAACCAGAGCAGGACGATGGCGTAGAGCCGGCGCCAGCAGTACCAGCCTTCGAAGCATCGATTGCGACGCCGCAGGAATCTCCGGTGGATGACGAAGAGTCCGAATGGGATCCCGAGGGCCTGGACGAGGAACCCGTTGTCCCGGCCCCGGCTCCGGTTGCGCTGTCCACCGAACCGGTCGCAGCCTCCGCCGCAGTCGAGTTCGAAGTCGAATCAGATGACGACTCAGTTTCGCTGGACTGGGATTGGGAATCGCAGGAAGAGGGCGAGGCCAACGACGTGGTCCCCGACTGGCAGATGCAGGCTCCTCGAGAGTCCGAACCCGCCGCCGAACCGGCCCAGCTTGGTTTCGCCTTCCCGGGCGCGGGCGCCCTGGAAACGGACGAAGAGCCAGACCTCGACGCGGAAGGCCCAGTGGAGGCAACCGACCCCTCGACCAATCCTGGCGAGTTCGCTGAGGGGAGCGACTGGGAATCGGTAGCTGCCATCACGGCGGCACCCGGCGCCGCCTCACTCGAAGACGAGCAGGACGAAGAGCCAGACCTCTGGGCCGCCATCGCAGAAGAAGCTGCCCTGGAGGGCGAAGCGGGCGAAAGCCTCGTCGACGCTCCCCATGCAACCGTGTTTGGCCAGTACGGCACCCGCAGAAGCGCAAGTGAACTCCACGCTGAGTACGACCAACAGTTCGTCCCGATAGAAGCGGAAGACGGCGACATGGAAGAAGACGTGGTCCTCCGCGCTTTCGAAGCCCATGCCGCTTCCGAAGAAAACGATGGCGACGACAAGAACGAAGCCTTCGACGAATTGCTTGGCGAACACGCAGATGTTGTCGACGACGAAGAGGGGCCCGCCCCACGCGGCGGTGTCGCTCCCGTTGGTTTCGGAAGCTGGGCACCGCCTCGTGCAGTCAACGCTTTCGATGAGACCAGCGACGAATGGGAACCGGAGTCCCAACCCGTAGCCGTCGGCGCCGCCGCCCCTGCCGGTTCGGCCGAGCGCGAGTACACAAGCTACGTCGGCGACGGGTCCTCATCCGCTGCTGACGCGGCTGCAAAGCGGGCGAGTTCGCGAACCTGGGTGCGAGAACTGGTGGAGACCGGCCTGCTCGCTATCCTCGTGTTCCTCGCCGTTCGAGCCAGTTTCCAAAACTTCAAAGTCGACGGCAGCTCCATGGCGCCGACGCTTGCCGATGGCCAGTTCCTCATCGTCAACAAGTTGGTCTACAGCGAAGTGGATGTGGAAAAGCTCGGCAAGTACCTCCCGTTCGTGAGCGCTGGTGACGACCCGACCCGGCACGTCTTCCACGGACCCGAACGCGGCGACATCATCGTGCTGCGTGACCCGAGCAACCCCAGCGTGGACCTTATCAAGCGAGTCGTTGGCATGCCGGGTGACAAGCTCGAAATCGTGGACGGCGCCGTGTATATCGACGACTTCCGGCTGGAGGAGCCGTACATCAAATCGGAATGGCGGGGCAATCGCCCGGCCGTGATAGTTCCCGAAGGTCACTTTTTCGTGATGGGTGACAACCGGGACAACAGCAAGGACAGCCGAAGCAGCTCGATCGGCTTCATACCGGAAGACCTGATCATCGGGCGGGCCGAGTTCTCGTATCTGCCCTTCGACCGCTTCGGGCGCGCGCCAAATGAAACACCGAGCCTTTCCGAAACGGACGGGCGGCCGGTGCTGACGTCGCAACGTTTGGAACGCTAGCCCAATCGACCGGTTGGGCCCTCCAAGGTAGTCTCGCGGTGTGGACGACAATTTCGAAGCACTGCTCCAGGAACGCGGCGCCCTGCTGAAAGGCCATTTCCAGTTGGCCAGCGGGCGCCACGCCGACACCTACATTGAAAAGTTCCGAATTCTCCAGTGGCCCGACCTGACCGAAGCGTTCTGCAAACGTGTTGCCGAACACTTCCAAGGGCAGGCAAACATCGTGGCCGGCCCCACTACGGGCGGCATCATCCTCTCCTACGAGACGGCCAGGCACATGGGCCTCCCGAGCATCATCGCGGAATCGAAAGACGACGGCAGCGGCCGCGAATTCCGGCGTGGTTTCCAGGTGGGCGAAGGCGACCGCGTACTCGTTGTTGACGACGTACTCACCACGGGCGGCAGCATTCGCGACGTGCTCGCGGCAGTGAAGGATCGGGGTGCGACCGTTGCTGGCGTGGGTGTGCTGGTTGACCGCGCGGGCGGCACGGTGGACTTTGGCGCACCGTTCTTCGCCTGCATGACCGTGAACGTGGCCTCGTGGGCACCCGATGAATGCGCCCTCTGCAAGGAAGGCGTCCCGCTTATCGTCACGTAAACGGGAATTGCCCGGCCCGCCGCACGACCGGCGGACCGGGACGAACTCGCGACCCTTAGGCGGTCACGAGTTCCCGCGTTGTGACGGAAGCGAAGTAGGCTTCCGCGTCCGCCAGGCTCACGACGTCCGCATACTTCTGGTGCATGTCGAAGAGGCTCATGGCGTGAGAAGCCTCCGTGCGGTCGAAGGTGCACTCCTCAACGACGCCAACCTTGTAGCGCGCGGCGCTGCCATCGACGACGGTTGCACGAACGCACCCGCTGGTGGAGTTGCCACAGCAAATGATGGTGTCGGCGCCGAGGTCCGTCAGGTACTGGCTGAGCGGCGTACCGTTGAACATGCTGGCGGACGTCTTGGCGATGACGAACTCGCCATCCTGGGGCGCGATCTCTTCGACGATTTCGGGAAGGCGTTCTTCCATCCACGCCGGGATGAGGTCCTGCGGGCGCTCCGAGGCTTCGCCGCGAGAGCTCATGCCCCGCACCGGGAAATCGGTCCGCAGCTTGGCGTAGGCAACCGGTATGCCGTTGGCACGGGCGGAGGCTATGAGTTGCACGGTGCGGTCAATGGCCCGCCAGCCTTCGAGGCCACAACTGGCCGCGAGTGCCCCGGCGACGTCCATGAGCGGCATGCGCGGGCCGAGAATGCTGTAGACGTTGTCGATGACCAGCAGCACTGGCTTCTCGCCGAAGCCGAACGGCGCGGGCTTCTCCCAGTACATCTTCGTGTGTTCCCTGTCGCGTTCCGTGAGGAACGAATCCCAAACTCGCATCAATTGACTCCTGTAGCGCTGGCGTCGCGAGCAAAGCCCGCGCCCGGCCATCCTGCCGGTGGGAGGTTTCGCCAAGGTCACAGGCGTGCAGCAGCGGTAGGCCTGCGCTGTTCACCGAAACAACCCCTGGCGTGGCCTACAATGGCCAGCGTGAGATTCGTACGAAAAGCAGGCAGCGACCCGGCCTTCCTGATAAAGGCCATGAACGAGGCTTCTGGTGAGCTCCGGGAGCTGTTCTATGGTCAGCGACTGGGCACGCTGCTCGAACCCGCTGAGCCACCGGACGATGGCTGGAGCCTGATGGGCATCGCCTTCCACATGCGCAGGGTGGAAGAGGGGGTGAGCGACCAGCTCGAAAAGATGGTGCGCTATCGCGAGCCAGACATCCCGAATGTGGACATGGACGACATTCCCTTCC
>CAZDZP010000003.1:0-28825 GCA_964509855.1 uncultured Anaerolineaceae bacterium
TCCACCACCGCCATGAGCGGAAGGCCGCCTGATCGAGGTTTTGACGCCCCACACGTGCGCCTGACTATCGAGGAGCAGCCCGAAGCGGAGACCCATTGAAGCACGCGCACGATGGCCCGGGCGGCGGGCGTCAGCCAGGCAACTGCGACCCGACACCCTGTAAACTGCACTGGCTGGAACGGAGGCTAGCCCCTACGATTCATGCTACCGGAGCGATACCCCGCAAGGTCTAGGGCAACATGTGTGTACCCTAGCGATTGAAGGCGAGCGACCGCCTTGCCACGGACCGTGGGTTCGAACAAGGTGCCCATTCCTTCCTCATCTGTCTCGATACGAGCCACCTCCCCATGGTGCCGAACTCGTACCTGCCGAATGCCTATAGCGCGTAACAGCGCCTCTGCGGCGCCTATCTGATCGAGTGCGTCCACCGTCACACTGGTTCCGTGAGGGATACGGCTCGCCAAGCACGCCATGGCTGGCTTGTCCCAAGTGCGGAGGGACATCGCCCGAGACCACCCACGTATTTCTTCCTTCGTGATCCCAAGTTCGAGCAAAGGGCTACGAACACCGTGCAGTGAGGCGGCTTGTCGCCCAGGACGCCAATCGCCTGCATCGTCAGCATTCGTCCCGTCAACGACGACGGCATTCCCAGCCGAAGCCGCGACGGCAATCAGAATCCCATAGAGTTCGTCCTTACAGTGGAAGCAACGCATCCGGTCATTCGCGACATACTTCGGGTTATCCATTTCGTGGGTTTCAACAAACCAATGACGTATGCCGATGGCCTGCGCTAGCGATCTGGCGTCTTCGCGTTCCGACTCAGCGACCGACGGCGAAAGTCCCGTCACGGCGGCGGCGCTCTCGCCCAGCACCTCCACAGCCACGGCCGCCAAGAAAGTAGAGTCCACACCGCCACTGAAGGCCACTATCGTCGGCCCGGCGGCTTGCAACCAGTTCACCAGCTCAGCCCGCTTGCTCATTCCGCTATATTGGACCGTGTTCCACATAGCGTAAAGGACCATAGCGGAACGTGTCGCTGCCGGGAGAAAACGACCGTGTGAATATGTCCGCCAATGGAAGAAGGCGGACTGGTCTTGAAGGCAAAGGACGAACAGCGGATCGGAGTGCTCATCCGGTTAGAGGGTGGACTCGTATCAGCACAGGAAGCAGCGGGGTTGATTGGTGTGAGCGAACGTCAGGTCAGGCGTCTGGTCGCCGCCTACCGTGAGCACGGACCACGGGGCGTCGTTCATGGCAACCGCGGTCGGCCACCAGCCCGTGCGATCAATGAAGATGTCAGAGAGCGTGTACGGTCGCTGGCCACGTCGGTCTACGCCGGCGTGAACCACAGCCACCTGGCCGAACTCCTGGCCGAACGCGAAGGTCTCACCATCCCTCGCTCGACCCTCTCGGACATCCTCCGGGAGGCCGACATCCGTTCGCCACGGCCACAACGCCGACGCTCGCGCCACCGCTCCCGGCGGGAACGCTATCCCCAGGAAGGGATGCTGCTGCAGCTCGATGCCAGCCACCATGCATGGCTGCAGGAGCGAGGTCCGCGCTTTGTCCTCATGGCAGCCATCGACGATGCCATTGGGAAGGTGGTTGCCGCCCGCTTTCACCCCACGGAGGAGGCCAGTGGCTACTTCCTGCTCATGCGCGATTGGGCTTGACGCGGGTGGCCCAGGCAGAAGTCGACCGTGGTCGGTTTGACGGACACGAATGATGAGGCGAAAAGCTTCGGAAGGGATGTCCAGATGGAAGAGAAACAGGGACGGAGACGGCGAGCGTTCAGCGAGGAGTACAAGGCCGAGGTGGTGGATCTCTGCCGCAGCGGAGGCAGGAGCATCGGCCAGGTCGCACGGGACCTGGACCTGACGGAGACCGCAGTGCGGCGCTGGGTCCGCTTGAGGATGTCGCGCTCTTCGCGCAACACCCGGTTCTCCTTGCGCAGATGGCGCAGCTCCTCACGCTCAGCCGTGGTCAGGCCGTCGCGTTGCCTACCTGCCGGGCTTTCTTCGTCGCTTCAATCGCCGATCTACTGTCGCACCCGAGATACCTGGCGCTGTCACCTCAACGCGGTCGCGCTCGACCTCGTCCTCTGCTTCAAGCACGAGCGTGTCGTCTCCAGGAACAACCTTGCAAGATCGACGGCGTTGTCCTCCAACTTCTCCCCGGACCCAACCGCATCGCCTACAGCAAAGCCACCGTCACCATCCATGAGTCCCTCGACCACCGCTTCAGCGTCTACCTCAACGAGCGCCAGCTCCCTACGAAGATCGTCCCGCTCAGGGATCTCCTCACACCAAAACTCGTGACGAAGGTAGCAACCAATCCACCAGTGGTCCGCCTTCCCTACATCCCGCCACCCACACACCCGTGCAAGCGCTACCCTGCAGTGACAGAATCACTCGGCAGCGACAGGACAAGCAGAACATCCCGCAGTATCAGCGGTAGAACTCACTTTTGCACCCCGTGGAGATGCATAACTCGCAGGATGGGTACTGTCGCTCCCGGTGCATTCGGGGATGTGGACGGGGGCGGACCCGCGCATGCTCAAATGGCAACCACATCTAACGTACGTCGATTTGTTCCGTCGATGCATCGAGTTCCCGCGCTAAGTCTTCCCTGAGCGTCCATGCAGGGATACGCAGTTCTGCAGAAAGCCGACTAATCTCGTCGTACTCCGGCTTCGCCCGACGGCTGCTCCCCCATCGGCTGAACTTCACTCGAACCGGACCGAAGCTGGTTGTGACAACGGCGTCACGACGCTCAGCCTCGTGGCGAGACAAGGACGAAAGCCTTACTCCAATCGTTGTCGTTTCATTCATGAAGATGTCGACGAATCGAGCTTCTTGCCCCACCGAGACGAGCGCACAAAGCTTGGTACCAACGCGACCCTTCTTCATATTGATGGGCTCAAGCCACGAATCAAGAGCTCCCTCTTGCAGAAGGCGTTCGCGCGCGTGAGCAACGAACTCGGGAGACATATCGTCGATATTTGCCTCAAGTAGGGACACGACTGACAACCCAGCCTCTGGAACCGCCCTGGCATCGCCGACGAATACTCGAAGGACATTGGGACGCTGGGGGACATCACGCATCCCCGCGCCGAGGCCTATTGACCGAGCGGTCAATGACATAGCTCCGGGAGTTGCGATAGCCGCCAAAAGCGCAGCACCCGTCGGGGTTACCAACTCATTAGACTCGTCGATGAACCGCATAGGAAAACCAGCACGCGACAGTATGGCTGCCGCAGCGGGCCCTGGGGACGCGGGAATGACACCATGTTCCGTTCGGACTACGGCACCACTTCCTACCGTGACAACGGCACAACCCCCAGATGTTACTCCGAGGGATTCAAGCGCTAGCATTGACCCTGCGATATCGACAAGAGCATCTATTCCTCCCACTTCGTGAAAGTGTGGAAGGTCGGTGCTATGGACCTCGCTCTCACCGACGCGAAGGATATCAACGCAGCGGTGCGCGAGCTCCTCAGTTCTTGCGGAGAAGCCTGCTTGGGAAAGCAAATCGTGCATCTCGTCTGGCCCATATCGCGACTCACGCTCGACCAGTACCTCGACCCGCATTGCTTTCGTGCCGCTCCTATCCGCCGCGCTTACGCGCAATTCGAATGGGGGCACTGCCAAACCTGACAGCGAGGCCCTTATGAAGCCGGGGTCGGCGCCGCAATCTATCAGAGCCCCGAGCATCATGTCTCCGCTTATCCCCGAAAGACAATCAAAGTATGCTGTTCTGGTCACGCTTCGAACTTTCGGGCGGGTGTCGTACAAGCAAGCCGGTTGACAGTGGCTGCTAGGTACCCGGCTCCGAATCCGTTGTCAATGTTAACAACGCTCACACCGGTCGCGCAGCTGTTCAGCATTCCAAGTAGAGCGGCCAATCCATCGAAGGACGCACCATAGCCAACGGATGTTGGCACCGCTATCACGGGTGCCGACACCAACCCGCCGACTACACTGGGCAGAGCTCCTTCCATACCGGCAATCACGACCAGAGCATGGGCTGCCTGCAGTGAAGGTATCTCGGGTATCAACCGGTGGATACCGGCTACGCCAACGTCATAATGGCGGGTTACTCGTGCTCCCATCATGGTCGCGGTCAAGGCTGCCTCTTCTGCTATGGGAATATCTCCAGTACCAGCCGTCACGACGGCAACGTGGCCCTCAGCAACAGGGGGGGCAGGGTCATGCCATGCCAAACGCGCATGGTCATTGTATTCAATGTCCGGCATGGCCTCCCTCAAGGCTGCCAAATGGGTGGGATCTACACGAGTCACGAGTACGCGGCCGGACATGAGGAATACCTCTTTTGCAATGGCTACTACCTGTGAGGGTGTCTTGCCAAGCGCAAGAATGACTTCAGGAAGGCCGTCCCGAATCGCCCTGTGATGGTCCACCCGCGCGAAACCCAAATCTTCGAACGGAGCTTGGAGTACCCAGTTGACGGCGGCTTCTGGACTATCTAAACCCTGAGCAACACGTTCGAACACGGTAAGTAAAGTCTCTCGGTTCAAAGCGTTAAGGTACCCCCTGCGACGGCAGAATTGGAAAAACGCGAAGTAGTCGAATCAAGGATCACACCGTCACCTCTTGTCGATCTTCGATCTTTTGTTCGGCGAGATCCATCCCAATTCCCGGCGCACTGGGGACTTGGAGGTTGCCGTGATGCCGCACTATAGGATCTGACAAGAAGAACTCATTGAGTTGGTTCCACTTAATCAAATCCTCAGCCATCGGACAGACGCTCGGTGACTGACTACTGATTAGGTGGGCGTTGGCGGAAACTGAATGGCCATGGGGGATTACGGGGATGTCGGATGCCGACGCGAGGGCACAGATTTTGAGCATCTCGGAGATCCCGCCTCCCCAGTATGTGTCTGCCTGAATTACGTCTACTGCACCAGCTCGAATCATGGAATCAATACCCCAGCGTGTGTACTCGTGCTCGCCAGAAGCGATGGGAATCGGGCTAAGTTGCCGAATGCGCGCGAGAGCGACCAGGCTGTCGGGCATCAAGGGTTCTTCGATCCAGCGAACATCATATTTCTCGATGCGACGGGACATGGCAATCGTGTAATCCGGATTCCAGCTCATCCAGGCATCGAACATCAACATCACCTTGTCACCTGCTCCCTCACGTACGCTTCGAACAAGCAACTCGTTCTCCTCCATGCCGCGTGGTCCGTCCGCTGGCCCGCGCTTGAAGAACCATTTCTGTGCTTGATAGCCGGCGGCCGCAAAGTCCCGGGCTCGGAGAGAGGCAACTTCCGGTTCCACGGAAAAGCCAAGAGTGCTTGCATATGCAGGAATGACATCGCGGGTGGGTCCACCGAGCAGGCGGAAGACCGGCTGGCCAAGCGCGCGCCCTTTAAGATCCCACAGGGCGCAATCGACGGCGCTGATAGCCATCATCGTCGCACCCTTTCGACCGTGAACCGACGACCGGTGCATAACATCCCACAGGCGTTCCGTAGCAAATGGGTCCTCGCCCAGCAGGAGCGAACGAAACTGCTGGAGAATGATGACTGCGACTGATCTCCCAATTGGCCCGGCACGACCGACGATTCCATCCGCCTCTATTTCCAAGAAAACAGACTCGACCCGATAGCGTCCTTCACCCGCAGCGGGGAGCATGCGGGGGCCGCCTTGACGGTACGACTCGTAAATGTCGGTGGGGCGAACGAGCCGGTCTTCCCAGAATTGCCCCTCGTGCTCAACCGTCCCGCATAGCTCGAATGCCCGAACGCGATCAATGCTCAAGTCGAAAGCTGTCACTCTATTGGTCCGCCTTTCGGGCGAGTTGAATCGTCGCACATGGAAAGACTCCTACTCGCGCGCTGGCGCCGTGCTTTGCCATCAGCCATCGTTCGGTTTCCGGCCAGTCCCGGGTCAGCACGACTCGGTCACGCGTTCCAGGCGGAAGTCCGTGCGAGTGCATCCCAGGCATGAAGTAAACCAGGTCAGGGTCGCCCGGGAATCCGCGACCACTGCCACCTCCGCCGAACTCCATTCCTGGTCCATAAAGCGAATGGAAACCTTGGCCCTCGTCCGTCGCTGCAGCGAGAACGATAGTACCCCTGTCCTTCACAACCTGCCCGGAGGCTGTCAGCAAAGGATGAAAGCCTCGTCCCGTTTGTTGGTACTCAGCATCCTTCGGGTAGCTTGCCAGAACGCAGATGTCGAGGTCCATAGGCACGTCTGTCGCGTATACACGGCGGGCGATTTCGACACCTGCTCGGTGAGCCTCCACAAGGTCCCCAACAACCAATCCAGCGATCCCTCGCTCCGGATTAGGGATGACGTTGACGATGCAGTCGACGCCGGCAAGTCGAGCGGCCTCTTCCGAGTCCAACCGTGACTCGGTTGCCGTTTGTATCAGACCCGTCGATGGCCCTTGGGGGCCGTGCCACGCGGCCGCCGTTTCGATACTGGCAACCCCTGGTAGCACTAACTTCGAACCACCTGAAAACCCCGTCTTATTGTGGGGCAGTATGCTCCCAACCAACACCTTAAATTCGTGTGCGAGGAACTCCCTGTTGAGAGAGATCGGCGTGCCTCGGCTTGTGGTGCCTATCTGCTGGCAGTTGCCCCAGGAGAAGTGCGAACGCACATGGCATTGTTCGACAATCTCTAAGCCAACCTTCTTGACGAAGTCGCCCCTTGTCAGTTGCCGGTGGTTCGCGACCCCTGCAAGGATCAACACGTCCCTTGTTGCGATACCGGCTGCCTCAAGCTCGTCCAGTATCCTCGGGATCAAACGATGAGCCGGTGTGGGTCGTGTCAAGTCGTCCACCACGATGCACGCGGAGCGTTTTCCTTTGGCCAAGTCGCGAATACTCCTTGAACCAATAGGATTGTCAAACGCTGCTTCGATGCCCTTTTCGCCGATATCGTCGCCTCCCTCGGGCGCACAAACTTGCACATCCCAAGTTGACGGGAACGTTAGTTCAACGTCTCTGTCTTCGTAGAAGGAACTCCAGCGGATGCGGGCTATGCTCTTGGTCAGATCGGTCGGAGATGTCATTTTCTTTTCCTTTGCTCCGCGGCACGCGGGTCCGTGAAATCTCGAAGCGCGTCTCCCAGCAAGTTCATTGCGAAAACAGTAATCACGATTGCTACGCCGGGAAATACAACCAACCACCAGGCCGGGTTGAAGAACTGGCCAGCTTGGGAGCCGAGCATCCCGCCCCATGTTGGCGTGGGAGGACGAATTCCGACTCCAAGAAAGCTCAACGCCGCCTCTGCAAACACAGCGAACCCGAGGTTAACGCTCGCGATGACCAAGAAGAGCCCGACGGTTTGAGGTGCTACGTGTCGGGCCGCAATCCGCAAAGGCCCTGCGCCAACGACTCGGGCAGCTTGCACGTAATCCTCCTCTTTGATTGCAAGTACGCGGGAACGCACCACTCGCGCAGAGTCCGGAATTCTTGAAACGCCAATTGCGATAACAATTGTACTGGCACCGGGCCCTATTGCTACGAGCAACAGGAGTGCAAGTATTAGGGCCGGGAATGCGAGAATGATTTCCAATATCCTCTGGACGATTAGGTCGAACCAGCCCCCGATGTACGCGCTGCCAATGCCAATGGCGAATCCTAGCCCGTCGCCCAAAGCGACGGCAAGTACGGCGATCATCAGGGAGACGCGTCCGCCGTAGAGCAATCGCGAAAATGTATCGCGTCCAAGGTCGTCAGTGCCCATCCAATGATCCCGAGATGGCGGCGCCTTGAGCGCAGTGAAGTCAGGCTGTAGGGGGTCAAAGGGGGCCAGCAGCGGTGCGGCTACTGACACCAAGCTGAGCATTACCAGGACCAACAGCGCAGCAACTCCAACGGGATAGTGCCGTAAGAACGTGCGGGCCCCATGGAAACGACGAGAGCGAAGAGGTGTGTTTTCTGCTGACAAAGAGACGGCGGTGTTTCGCATTTGACTTCTCAGGCCTTCCGTCGCACCGGCGAAAAGTGGAAACCGGGACCCAGGCCGGCACCGGCCGAACTACGTACCTCTAAAAAAGCATGCGCGCTTCTCATTTGGCGCTAGCACTGAGGTGTTCGCGGGCTAACCGCAGGTCGGCATCCGCTGCACTAAGCATGGCCTTGAAGTCGATGCTTACCGTGATCATCGTGAAGCCAGCCCTGGCGTGCTTTTGGGTTAGAGATGCTTCGGCGTGAATGCCAGCAACAACCCCTCTTTCATGGCACAGCTGCGCCACGCGCACGCGCGCCTCCTCAAATGCCCCTCCATTGTCGAGGCCAGGCGGCAGGCCGAGCGTCAGGCTGAGGTCGGACGGCCCAACGTAGAGGGCGTCGATACCTGGCACGTCAAGGATGGAATCCAGGTTCGCGACCGCTTCTCTTGTTTCTATCATCGGCACACAAATGACCTCGCCGTTGGCCCGTTCGGCGTAGTCGCTCCCCGCACCGATCGATACCCTGGTCGGACCCATACTCCGTGACCCCTGTGGGTGATAACGACATGCGTCCACGGCACGTCGGGCTTCATCAGCGGTGTTCACGAGAGGGACAATGATTCCCATCGCGCCAGCATCCAACATCCGGTTAATAATAGCAAAGTCATTAGATGGAACTCGTACAAAGGGAACGGCGCTAGTTGCGTTAATCGCCTGAATCATCGTTACTGCTACTTGGTAATCGATGACGCCATGTTGCATGTCAAGACATATGTAGTCGAATCCTCTGTAGGCCATGACTTCGGCGCTGAAGGTGCTGGGAATCGCGAGCCATCCGCCGAGTGCAACCTGATTCGACCGCCAAATCTCGAGTATCCTGTTAGCTCTCATGTTTCCTCCTGCCTCGTCCCGTCGATTCAGCGTCAGCGAGCGTGCGCCCGAGTGATCGCTTGTCGTAATCGGTCCTAAGACGCGTTCCGCAGAACGCATCTTAGGTGCTATATTCAGAACTCGCAAGCAAGACTCGCACGGAAAAGTGCCAGGCCGGGGGCATCAGCGAGCGTGGTTTTCGCTGCGGTTTCGGGTCTGGGTGATGCTTCGGGAGGCGTTGGATGAGGCCTCCGGCTGTCCAGGCGCACTGTCTCTGCAGCTTGGCCAGTCTGGGGAGGTTGCAGCCGGCTGCACTGAACAGATGCCAGGGCTGGTTCGCCTCCGCACCGAGGTAACGCGGTTTACGGCTTAGCCCGGATCCACCGAAGTGGTGGGTGCTAGTGTACTGAATCGTAATTAGCTAGATTATTTGGTATACTGGGTCATGCCCCCCAAACTGCCGCTCGAACTCAGTGACGCCGACCGCCAAGCACTATTGCATATCGTGCGCTCGCCCTCCTCGGAGCAGCGCACGGTCATGCGCTGCCGCATCGTCCTCATGACTGCGGACGGCGTCCCGACCGGCAAGATCGTCGCCGAACTCAACGTGACCCACTCCACCTTGACCCTCTGGCGCAATCGGTTTGCAAAGGAGGGCGTGTCCGGGTTGCTGAAGGACGCGCATCGTTCGGGCCGGCGTCGGACCATAGACGACGCCGAGATTGTCCGGCTGACAACGGAGGAGCGGCCCGAGGCAGAGACGCATTGGAGTACGCGGACGATGGCGAAGGCGGCGGGTGTGAGCCAGGCAACCGTCAGCCGGGTCTGGCGCGCCCATGGGCTCAAACCACACCGCGTGAAGCGCTTCAAACTCTCCACCGACCCGCGATATCTCGAGAAGTTGCAGGATGTTGTGGGTCTGTACCTCGACCCGCCCGAGAAGGCAGCGGTCTTCTGTATCGATGAAAAGAGCCAGATCCAGGCGCTCGACCGCACCCAGCCGGGCCTGCCAATGAAGCGGGGCAGGGCCAACACGATGACTCATGACTACAAGCGCAACGGCACGACCACGCTCTTTGCCGCGCTCAACGTCGCCACTGGCGAGGTTCTCGGCGAGTGCATGGAACGTCACCGCCATGACGAGTTCTTGCGCTTCCTCAAGAAACTGGAGCGCCAGACGCCCCAGGACCTGAGCCTCGAAGTGATCGTCGATAATTACGCGACGCATAAGCACCCCGAAGTCCTGGCCTGGTTGCAGACACACGAGCGCGTCCATCTCCACTTCACGCCAACGTCCAGTTCCTGGCTCAACCTTGTCGAGCGGTTCTTTGCAGAGATCACGGACAAGGCCATCCGCCGCGGCGTGTTCAAGAACGTCCGCGAGCTGGAAGAAGCGATCTCGGCATACCTGAACAAACGCAACGCCAACCCAGGCCCCTACACATGGACTGCGACCATGGAGAGCATCCTCGAGAAGACCAATCGCGCCAGGCTCGCTCTCGACGCAATCGCGACTCCCGCCAATTCGGAATCAGTACACTAGTGTAGTGTCTCGCAGATAGGTTGGCAGTCGTGAGCCGCCGAGGTACCGTCGCGGGCATGGCGTTGGCGATGCCGCAGACGGTCATCTCGGAGGAACAGCGCGCGGTGCTGGAGCGCTGGGTCAACGCGCAGCGGACGCCGCAGAGCGTGGCCCAGCGCGTGCGTATCATGCTGCTGGCGGGTACGGGTGAGTCGAACAGCGCGATCGGCCGCGGGCGCAAGCCGACGATCGCGGCGGCCACGATCAAGGCGATCGAGCACGCGACGAGGCAGACCACGCCGCCGGGGCAGACGCACTGGAGCTGCCGCACCGCCAGGGCCCAGGGCGTCCACCGTACAGCGCATCTGGGACGCTCACGGCCTGCAGCCTCACCGTGTCCGCACCTTCAAGCTGTCTAACGATCCGCGGTTCAGCGAGAAGCTGACCGACGTCGTCGGGCTCTACCTCAACCCGCCGGAGAAGGCGATCGTGCTGTGCGTTGATGAGAAGAGCCAGATCCAGGCCCTGGATCGCACCCAACCGGGCCTCCCGATCAAGCGCGGTCGCGCCGGCACGATGACCCATGACTACAAGCGCAACGGCACGACGACCCTGTTCGCCGCGCTCAGCACGCTCGACGGCCGCGTCGTCGGCCAATGCCTGCCGCGGCACCGCCATCAGGAGTTCCTGAAGTTCCTGCGCCTCCTCGATCGCGAGTTCCCCAGTGACCGCGAGCTGCATCTGATCGTCGACAACTACGGCACCCACACGCACAGCAACGTCAACGCTTGGCTCACCCGGCACCCGCGCTTCCACCTGCACTTCACCCCGACCTGGAGCTCCTGGCTCAACCTCGTCGAGCACTGGTTTCGCGAACTCACCGACAAGGCCATCCGCCGCGCCGTCTTCCACAGCGTCCCCGACCTCATCACGGCGATCGAAGCGTTCCTCACCGCCCACAACTCCGACCCCAAGCCCTTCGTCTGGACCGCCTCCGTCCAGACCATCCTCGAGAAGGTCAGCCGCTCTAATTCCGTTCTTGAGACAGTGCACTAGTAGGGGTAGCAACAAGAACCAAGTGCGCATCTGACTGACCGTGCTCTGGCTGAGGCCCGAAGCTTTGGCCATGCTGCGCGGGCTCCAGTGCGTCGCGTCCGGCGGTGTCGTCTCGAGCGAGCGGACGATCAACGCCTCCACCTGGGATCGCTGATCGTCCTTGGCACGCCGGGCCACGGCTCATCGAGGCGACCGTCAGTCCGACGCTGGAGAAAGCGCTGCCGCCACTTTCCAACCGTCGCTCCGCTCACCCCCAGTTTGGCGGCGATCTCCGTATTGCTCGTTCCCGCGGCGGCCAGCAGCACAATCCGCGCCCTCAACGCCAGTGCTTGTGCCATCTTCTGACGCCGGGTCCAGCGCTCCAGCTCATCGCGCTCGGCATCCGTCAGCGTGAAGGGAACCAGTGGTTGTCCAAGAGCCATCGTGCACCATCCTTGCCCACGGTACGCCCCTTCGTTTCGCAACAAATCTCCGACTCAGGACACTAGGTCAGTCGACACAGCCCGAGCCACCGCGCACACGTCGGTGCTGAGATGTTCGAGATCGTTAAGAGAAACCCGGTAAGCCGGAAAGGTTACCGAGATTGCGGCAACGGAGCGGCCGGCAGAGTCCATGACAGGCGCAGCCACGCAACGAATCCCGGATGACATCTCTTCGTCATCAATGGCATACCCTAACTCTCGGATTCGCCTAAGCTCTCTCCTCAATGTGCCCTCCTCACTAATTGTATTATCCGTAAACACTTCTAGCTCTCCCCGCTGGAGCAGCTCAGCTAACCAACTCTCCGGCCCGAACGCTAAAAGGACCTTGCCCATGGCGGTAGCATGTAACGGCCGACGTTGGCCGACTCGTGCGCGAATGATGACGGCGGCGTCGCTGCTCTCTTGCGCCAAATAGACGACAGCGCCATCGTTGTACGCACCAAGGTGGACGGTTTCACCGGTCTTGTCACGAAGTTTAATCAGATGAGGCGTCGCAACGAGCAATACGCTTGTGCGTCGCGACGCCAGAGCCCCGAGTTCGATGAGTCTCCAACCAAGCGAATAGGTCCGGGAGTCCGAATCGAAGCGAAGGACACCTCCATCAGCGAGTGAACGGGCGAGTCGGTGGGTTGTCGTCTTTTCGAGACCTGTCTTGCCTACGAGGGCCGTCAAGCTAAGCGGATCGTCCGAGTCAGCAACCGCATTAAGCACTAGCATAGCCTTATCCACGGTCTGCGCCCGCTGCTTTTGTGCGCGCGGAATGGTTTCATTGCTCTTCATAAAACTCTGGGAACCGAGCCTTCCTCTGCCTATCCGACCGAATTATC
This sequence comes from uncultured Anaerolineaceae bacterium, assembly GCA_964509855.1. Classification (GTDB taxonomy): domain Bacteria; phylum Chloroflexota; class Dehalococcoidia; order Tepidiformales; family Tepidiformaceae; genus CAZDZP01. The sequence goes on from CAZDZP010000003.1 coordinate 12,690, forward strand.
GTCAATGAGAAGTATACCCGCACACGGCACTACACAGGAATGCCGTGTGAGGCTTGACCGCGCAGCCGTGTCAATGTCTAATGCGCAGTACGCACCCTTGGTGCTTTAATCGCTCACACCCCAAGGAAGGAACACACGCTCATGCCACAGATTGTCGAAGTACAACCTTTCGTTGTTAATTTCGGAGGCGGAAACATGGTCGTTGTCCGCGTTAGATCCGATGACGGGGCAGAAGGATTCGGAGAGGGAACTGTGCCACACAAGGCGCGCGCGATTGCCGGCACCGTAAAAGATTTCGCTGAATATTTGATAGGAAAGGACGACAGCGAGATCGAGCGGCACTGGCAGGTTTTGTTCCGCAACAGCTTTCACCGGGGCGGGATCATCCAGTCGACGGCTCTCAGCGCAATAGACCAGGCGCTCTGGGATATCGCCGGGAAACGTCTTGGTGTTCCCGTCTGGAAGCTGCTGGGTGGAGCCGTACGCGAGCGCATCTGGATGTACTCTCACCCCGGTGGATCAAACAAACAAGAGATCGTCGACAACAGTCTCGCTCGGATTGACCAAGGCTACCGCGCTCTGAAACTCCAAATACCAGGTACCCCAGAGCCCGTGCGCGATGCCAAGGCAGCGGCTTTGACCTACGAAAACGTTGCAGCAGTGCGCGAAGCGGTCGGCGCGGACGTTGCACTGATGGTGGATGCCCATGGGAAACAAACGCCTCACGTGGCCCTCGAAATCGCGCGCGCCATCGCGCCTTTGGACATTTTGTTCTTCGAGGAACCAATTCCACCGCGCAACGTCGATGCATTGCTGACAGTTACACAATCGAGTCCCATACCTCTGGCGACTGGTGAGCGGGAGTACAACCGCTGGGACTTTCGCCCAATCATCGAACAGCAAGCTGTAGCCGTAATTCAACCGGATCTGGGTCACGCGGGAGGAATCTCCGAAACCCGCCGAATTGCAGCAGCAGCTGAAACATACTTTATACAGGTGGCACCTCACAACCCCCGAGGACCCATCGTTACTCTTGCGAGTCTACACATTGCAGCCTGCACGCCAAACTTCCTGATTCAGGAATCGGCAGTCCACGCCCAGGATGCTGAACTCTGGGATGAGATGCTAGTGGAGCCACTGAAAGTCGAAGAGGGCTACGTTGCCCTCCCCACAGCTCCAGGACTTGGCATTAGGTTCGATGAATCGCTTGCCAAGCGATATCCGTTCAGGCCTCGAGACGTTCGCCATCCCGTACTTTCTGATGGTGGAGTCGGCGATTGGTAGCGAATTACTCTGAACAACTATAACGCAGGAGAGTCGATTGCTATGCTCAATGCAACATCAAGTGTCCTGGTGCTCGGAGCCCATGCAGCAGACTGGTGCTTCAGAGCCGGTGGCACCGCTTCAGCCTACGCGGAGAGGGGCGCGAGAGTAAAGGTCGTCTGCGCCACCTTCGGAGAACGTGGCGAGTCGACCCCTCTTTGGGCCGACCCGACTTCCACTATTCAATCGGTGAAGGCTACTCGACGTCAAGAAGCCACCACGGCGGCCGATATTCTCGGCGTGGACATTGACTTTCTTGACTTCGACGACAATCCCTTGGTGATCGACAGGGACCGACTTGAAACGTACGCAGATCTCATCCGTGCGTTCAATCCTGAAATAGTGCTGACTCACTGGATACCTGAGCCGATGAATCAAGACCATCAAACCGTTGGCGAGGCCGCCATTCGCGCTTCTGGGATAGCTAGAGTGCGAGCCACAACTTTCCGTGACGAAAGGTCTCCAAGACCGAAGTTCTTCCTATTCGAACCGGACGTCGTTAGTCAGCCAATAAGTGGTTTCGTGCCGGACACTTACATCGACATTACGCCGGTATGGGAGCGCAAGCTTAAGGCACTCGAGTGTTTCCGAGTTGCACAGCCGGGATTGCTGGAGCGGTGGCCTGCCCACGGCGAGCTGCGCGGCGTGGAAGCCCGGAACATCGGGGGGCTAACCGGATGCAGATACGCAGAGGCCTATCGCCGGTTTCAACCAGTCGCCGGTGTCCACTTCACCTAGTAGTTCCTGCGAGGGTCGTTGACAGGAGAGGGTTCAGCCAGTTGATTTGAGGATGCTAAGACCAAGGACGTACTGGAGAGCCCTCGTGGCCCATGCCAACGCGAAGCTGACCCTCCTGGGGGGCTCACCCTAATCGAGCGTCGTATCGAGTCTGGCTTTCCGCAGGCAGGAGTCGCCCGCGCCGGCTGTGCACCTCACGTGCGATGGAGCAAAAGGCGGGGGGCCGGCCGGAGTCATTGAGCGAGTCCAGAAGCGCATGGACGAGCTGATCGGGAAGTGGCGCCAGCGGACGACCGCGAAGGAGCGCCTGACAGGCACGCGGCTGCACAGGGAACCAGTGAAGGATGGCCACAAAGTCGGCCTAACGTCGCCGTTGCTCGCCAACATCGCCTTCTCCAGCCTCGACGAGTGCTTCGCCCAGGCCCTGGGAGGCGATGGGCTCCACCTCGTCCGCTCGCCAGGCACGACGGCGCAAAGGCCAGGCCACCTATCGGCTCGTCCGCTATGGGGACGATTTCCTGATAGCAGTGGCCGGCACCCGCGCCCACGTCGAATGTTGCGTGGAGAGGTGGCGGCAGTGCTTGGTCTCCGTTGGGCCTGCGCCTATCAGAGACCAAGACGAGAATCTGCCACATCGACCAGGGCTTCGCCTTCCTCGGCTTCCGCATCCAGCGGCAGCGAAAGCGAGGCACGGGTCAGCGCTTCGTCTACATCTATTCGTCGAAGACCGCCCTAGCGATGGCCGAGGCGAAGGTCCGCAGCGCCACTCGAGGGGCAACGAACCAGTCGCACCGGCTCAACCCGGTGCTGCGGGGCTGGACCAACTACTTCCGTCATGGCGTGTCCAAGGCGACCTTCAGCTACCGCCGCGCCTTCATCTGGCACCGGGTGATCTGCTGGCCCCGCTACAAGCACGGTCGCGTGAGCTGAAAGTGGCTGCGACGGCTCTCGCTCTCCGGATGGTGGCCAACGGAGAGCGAGAGCACGCTCTCCAATCCCGAAGTGGTGACGGTCAGCCGCCACCGCTACCGGGCGAACCGAATTCCCTCGCTGTCAGTCCGGCCTCAGCCGCTACCAGCAGGTCCTGGAAGCGACCCGATGAGCCGCTTCCAGCCAAGGCCGGTCTTCAGCGAAGATGCTTCCGAGAGTGGCCAGCTGCGCCTGCAACTGACCAAACTCGGGCTGCACTCCATCGCCGCCCACTTCGAAGGCGAAGCGGAACGCGCCGCCAAGAGCGAGTCGACCTACAGCGCCTACCTCGCCCGCCTGGTCGAAGCGGAACTGGCAGACAAGACCGACCGCTCCATCAACGCCCGCATCACCCGGGCCCGCTTCCCCTACCTGCGTACCTGGACGAATTCGAATTCGCCTTCCAGCCTGGACTGCAGGCTGCCCGTGTGCGCGAACTGGCCGGCCTCTCCTTCGTCGAGCAGGCAGCCAACATCCTCGTCGTCGGCGGTCCCGGTGTGGGCAAAACCCACCTCGCGATCGCCCTCGGTCTGCGCGCCTGCCAGGCCCGCAAGAGCGTCCTCTTCGTCGCCGCGGCCGACCTCCTCGACCAGCTCATCGCTGCCGACATCTCACACACCCTGGGCAAGCTCCTCGACCAGCTCCGCCGCCTCGACCTCCTCATCGTGGACGAGCTCGGCTACCTGCCGATGGATGCCCGCCGGGCCAATCTCTTCTTCCAGCTCGTCGCTGCTCGCTACACCAAAGGCTCGCTCCTGATCACGACGAACGTCGCCTTCGACGGCTGGGGCAAGCTCTTTGGCGACGACGTCATCGCCTCCGCCATCCTCGACCGGCTGCTCCACATCAGCCACGTCTTCGCCATCACCGGACCGAGCTACCGACTCAAAGACAAGCTCCCTGCTGCGCAGGAGCGACAGGAAGGCTAACATCGACTCCGCTGCCGCAGGTGGTCAACTTTTGCCGCGGAAACCTGGTCGACCCTTCACGCGAAATCGACAGCCGGTTTACTGTCGCACCCGAAATACTTGGCTCTGCCTATCGCCCACGCCTCAACGCGGCCGCGCTCGACGCCGTCCTCTGCTTCAAGCACGGGGGTGTCGTCTCCAGGGACAACATCGTCAAGATCGACGGCGTTGTCCTCCAACTTCTCCCCGGACTCCACCCATTGCCTACAGCAAGGCGAACGTCACCATCCATGAGTCCCTCGACCACCGCTTCAGCGTCTACCTCAACGGGCGCCAGCTCCCTACCAAGATCGTCCCGCTCAGGAAACTCCTCACGCCAAAACCCGTCACGAAGGTAGCAACCAAGCCACCGGTGGTCCGCCTTCCCTACATCCACCCGTGGAAGCGTTACCCTGCAGTGACGAAATCACTGGGCAGTTAACAGGACCTATTCACTCGGCAGCGACACGAATCTGACTCTTGGACTTCTCTGTCGGAGAAGGAACAATCTCGTACCAAGCAGTCCAGCGTTCACCAGGAGCGATAGTATCAAGTCCAGGGTCGTTTTCAACTGTCCCGTGCAAGTTGAACGCGTTCGGCATGCACGTGTGCGGCTCAATGGACGCAGTCAACAACCCGGGCGGCGTGTAAAACACAGCTGCTTTGAACTCGGAACTTGAAAACACCCTGATTTCAACGTCGTTTGCTTGATCAACGACGCGCCCGAGGAATCGCGTCGTCTGCTCGTTGCGTGTCGTTCGAAAGAAGAACCAGTGGTTCCGAGACTCTCCGTGGGCCGTTCGGGACGTCACCTCGATCTGCCCGATTTGCTTTCCCACGCGAGGCCATTCGTCTGCTTCGATGGCCGTCACTCTGGCTGGAGGATGGGCCAAGTCGATCCAACGTTCGTCAGCTGGGATTTCCACCTCGCAAAGCTCTTGACTACCACTCCTTCCGAATGGCGTGGGGAAATACGGGTGAAATCCCAGTCCAAACGGCATGACGCTCCCGCCCTTGTTATCGATTGCAATCTCTGTCCGCAATCGTCCGCCCAGCAAACGCACGGTCAGTGAGATCTGGAACGGGTAGGGCCACTCGTCTGGACTGATGCGGTCGACTCGGCTGTTGAGTGCGGTCCGCACCCAAGCTCCACCTCGGTGCGACGCGCCTGCGGACAACACACGCCAAGGACGCCTTCTCACCACGCCATGCATTGCAGTGCCCGTGGCCGGATCCGGCCGAAGTCTTACAAAGTCTCCCCCGAAGGTGAAACTGTCACCGCTTACGCGACCTGGATAAGGAAAGAGCACCCCAGAACCCCAGCGCGTTGGCAGCTCTCGAAGCGTCGCCATATCTGGTGGTTCGGCGAGCACTTCGACGCTTCTTCCACTGATGACCGTTTGGAATTTGCTGACGTTGCTCCCGATTCCTGGTACTAAAGTAACCGTCGAACCCGTAGCAGGCTCACGGAGAACCGCAACCCGTTCCCCATCGACGACTTCGAAAGATACATGTGGTGGAAGCCTGACGCCGAAACGTGCACTAGTGTCCATCGAGCTCCGGGACCAGGTCTCTCCAGCTGTATTGCGGTTGAAATCCGAGCAACCGTTTCGCTTTGGCGCAGGTAATTGGGCCCTCGTGCCCGGTGAGACCAGCCGCGACGCGTTCGCTTCCCGGAAAACGACTGGGGAAGGCCAGGCTTAAAGGGGTTCGGCTCAAGGCATCGTCAGCGGTGATGAAGAATCGCTCATGGTCGATTCCGTCTACTTCTAGTGCCAATCTTACCGCTCGGGAGTAATCCCTCGCGTCCACGTACGAAAAGATGCCAGTCCCTTCAACCCGTTCCAACATCGCCGGGACACGAGTGGCGTAGTCATCCGGTGTAAGTACAGTCGTCGGTCGCAACGAGATAGTCGTCACCCCACTCCGACGTGTCGCGGAGGCCAAAATCTCTTCGCCGAGCCACTTCGATAATCCGTAAGCATCTTGGGGCCGAAGAGGGTGCTCCTCGTCCATAGGCATGTAGTCGGGAATCATCGGCCGAAAGCGAAACGCGAAACCGAGGGCAGAGCCACTGCCACTGTAGATGATTCGACTAACGCCGCTCTTTACAGCTGCTTCAACAACGTTGAACGTACTAATCATGTTGTTCGCGAAAACCGCAGCTGGATCTCTTCCAATCGGCGACGGTATGGCCGCGAGATGCACGACCGCATCGAATCCCGAAAGCGCTGACTCCACCGCAGCCGAGTCGGAGAGGTCGATCTGGCGATATTCGACGCCTTCAAGTGCACGTGCTCCTGCATGGTCCAAGCTAAACACGGCGACGTCGTAGTCTACACGAAGTTCTTGGACGACCCAATGCCCAAGCCGCCCGGTACCGCCCGTTACCAATATCCGCTTCATCATTCGAAGTGAAACATGATCTTGCCTGTCGCGGCTCCCTCAGCGAGTTCGAATCCCCGCCCTCCCTCAGCGATGCTGAGATTTTCGCTCACAACCGTCTCCAAGCCGATTTGCTTCCTAACAACGAAATCGCAGAGTTCATTCCACATTGCCTGCGGATAAATGGTGGAACCGAAAAGCGAGATCTGCCATCTGGTAAGTGCGCCCAATGGCGTCTGAAAAACTGGGTTGCCAAGACCAACAAGCGCTGCAGAACCAAGCGGGCGTACAAGGACAGGCAAACTCTCGTGAGCCGCGCTGGCTCCCGAGGTCTCGACAAGCTTATCGGCTCGGCTAGGCCAGACCTCTTTGAGTGCTGCGGCAACATCATCCGCCACCGGATCGATAACCGCGGTTGCGCCAACCTCAAGCGCAAGGGCTCTCCTCTCCGCGACCGGGTCGATGCCCGTTACCTCAGCGCCCATGGCGACAGCAAACAGAGTCGCAAGTAGTCCAACGGGGCCGAGACCCGTCACCACGACCCGGTCGCGACCACTCACACCCAGATTTAACAAAGGCGCGTAGGCTGTGCCTCCTTGGCAAGAAAGGATGCTAGCTTCTGAATAGGAGAGCTCGTCGGGAATGCGCATGAGCGTGCTAGCGTCAGCGGCCATGAACTCGGCATCCGAACCATCCGCAGCGAATCCGTAACCAGGCCGTATGCTGCCGCAAACGTGATTGTTGCCCGTTCGACAGTAATCGCAGTTACCGCAAGTCCGCCTGAAGTAAACAGCCACTCGCTCACCGATAGACCAACCGTCTACTCCTGGGCCGAGAGCAACGATTTCGCCACTCGCTTCATGTCCTGGCGTCGTCATAGTTTCGATGAAGTTCGCAGACGGTTTTCTGAAGACGTGAAGGTCGCTCCCGCAGATTGCCGAAGCGTGAAGCCGAAGCAATACCTCCCCCGCCTTCGGCGTGGGCTCAGGCTTGTCCCAAACCTCAATGACCTTTTCCGACGCGATTCTCAAAGCGCGCATTGTGTACCTCCTCCAGATGTTTGTTGATGGCCCGCCGTAGCGGGGGTATTAGCTTATGCGTATCCTGGGGTCAACGCGCCCGTATAGCATATCTACGACGATGTTCGCGACGATGTAGGACAGCGCATAGAGAAACACGAGGCTTTGAATGAGCGGCCAATCGCTGGACTGAATGGCGGTAACAAGAGAAAGACCAAGCCCTGGAATCGAAAACGCACGTTCGACGGCGACAGCACCCCCAATAAGCCCGCCTATTGCGAGTCCTGAGATGGTGAGAATCGGAAGCAGCGCATTTCGCAAAACATGCCGCCCCAATACGAGTCGAGTGGGTAGACCCTTTGCACGACTTGTTCTAACGAAGTCACTACGAAGAACCTCCAGGACGGACGATCGCATGACCCTACCGAAGACCGCCCCGATACCGACGCCCATGGCTATCGCGGGCGGAACAGTCATTTGAAGGTTCGCAACCGGATCAACCCAAATGTGGGAGTAGAGAAGCGGAGGCCTCCATTCCAATAGCAGAACAGTGGCGGTAATAAACAACAAACCCGTCCAAAATGCCGGAACGGCGAGCAGGAATACCGCTACGAACCTACTGAGATAGTCGCTAAGTGAGTTTTGCCGCAACGCTCCGAACATCCCAAGCGGGACACCCATGAGCCACGCGAACCCCACAGCCATCAAGCCTATCTGGAAACTGACAGGACCTCGGTGTTTCACCACTTCGATGACGGGAGTCTTGGCGACGAAAGAGGTACCAAGATCGCCTCGAAGAAGACCTCCGACCCATGACGTGTACTGCACAAGCAAAGGACGATCGATCCCGAGCTCGGCACGGAGCACCTCACGCTGCTCCTCTGAGAAAAGGAACACCCCAGTCTCATCCTGGATGGCCGTGGGATCCCCAGGAATTACACGAATCGCGAAGAAAATTATCAACGTGACACCGATAAGGGTTGGGACCGCCATCGAAAGTCGGCGCGACAAGTAAATAAACAGTTGTATGCCCCCTGCGAACTATTGGGAGTGGGCCAGTCTACGAGTTGAGCCAGAACAAATCCCAGGTGCCCTCCTCCGTGTACCCGCGGATTTCTTCCAGGTGCCCCTCAAGCCTGTTTGACCACATCGCGTTGTGTTGCGTAAACGCAACGACGTAATGCGGCACTTGCTCGTCAAGGAGGTCCATCGCCTCTCCGTACAGGGCGCTGCGCGCCTCTGCGTCGAGTTCGCCATCAATACGGTCGATGTATGAGTCCACCTCGGAGTTGCTAAAGTCTCCGTAGTTTCGGGATGCGCCGGTTTTGATCCCGTCTTTCCAAGCGGTGACGAACTCTCCGACTGGCGAGCGGAAGCCTACATGGAGAAGAAGTTCGAAATCCCGGTTACTGGCCGCATCGTCGCGACCATTCCCGGCGAGAGGGCTTAGGACTGTCTCAATATTGAGCTTGTTCTTGAGTTCAGCCTGGAAAGCAGGAGCGAGAATTTCCGAGTGGGCTTGATTGGTATTGCTGACGATCCTGAGCCCGCTCAACCCGTCGCCGTACCCTGCAGCTTCCAGCAGTCTCTTCGCCTCGGCGATCGACTGTTCATCCTCACCCCGATATCCCGGTAGTTCCTTAAGCTGATCGAGAGGGGTCGCGACCGGGCTCGAATCTGACACCCATCGGGATCCCGCCAGGCTCATGGATTCTGGGTATGCGTCGATAAGAGCAGGGCGGTTTACAGCGAGAAAGATCGCCCTCCGCACCATCGGATTGTTGAACGGCTCCCGCGTTTGGTTCATAAAGAACGACAGGGACGCCCTCGTTCCATCGTGTCTTGCAACCCCTGCCGAACCCTTGAACCGGTCTCGATCTTCGTAGAATTCAGCAGGAACGATGTTAGCGTAGTCTGCTTGCCCGCCCAGAATCGCCGTAGCCCTATCCGGCCACTGGACCGTGTGCAGCATGTGCAGTTCGTCGATATAAGGCAGCTCCGGATTCCAGTAGGTCCGATTCGACTTGAAACGAGTGATCTCCTCGGACCTATGTTCCTCGAATACAAACGGCCCGGTTCCCGGTAAGGGCCTTGCCGTGATGTCGAGACCCGTGTCGTTAATGTGCTTCTCCGAGTAGATGACTTTACCTGGGTCAGCGAGCATCTCGAGAAAGTAAGCTCGTGGCTTGTTGAGGGTTGCCACTACTGTCTCGCTGTCAACGGCCTCGGCGTTTTCCATCATATCAAGCTCGGAGAAGAACCTAGAGGTGCCATCGCCAAACTCGCCGAGCTTCGCCAATCTCCGTAAGGACATCGCCACGTCGTCGGCCGTAAGGGGAGTCCCGTCATGGAACTCTACGCCCGGCCTAATCTTGAACGTGTACGTGAGACCGTCGTCCGGCACCTCCCAGCCCGTTGAGAGGCGGGGGATGATCGTTTGTAGTCCATCCAGCGGATTGGCCCTGACCAGCGTATCGTACATCTGTGAAAGGATGGCTCGGTTACCCAATTTATGCTGATCGAAATCGCCGATACGCCCCCAGAAGCTAGTAGTGACTGTGCCGCCGCGCTTCGGACTGCCCGGGGCGGCAAGCATGCCCGCATCTGCGTCAGGGCCGGGGGCTTGAACGACGGTAGGAATGCTGGTCGGGATTGGCGTGCCGCCACCAGCGGGCGCGCTTGTTGGTGTCGCGCTCGGAACATCGTCGTCCCCGCAGCCGACAAGCGACGCCGTCGTCAGTCCGACTACTCCGAGAGTTGTGCTTCGAAGAAGGTTTCGTCGGCTAAGTCGTCGGCGCGTCCAATAGTTGTCCATTACAGGATCCTCCTGCCGTTTCGGCGAGTTGAGCTTACACTTTCCTGCGACTATTGCACAAGAGGTGCGATACATGCACCTTACCGGATGCGTTGTTAGCGTCGTCGAGTCCTGAAGGCAGAGGGTGACTGAAGAGGACAGAGCGGAGCTGGATCATCGCACTCACAGCGGACGGTGTCCCGACGGCGAGGTTCGTGCGGGACCTGAAAGCCAGTTATCCGAAGATCACTAGCCGAAAGGGCAATCGCGAACAAGACGTGGAGGGGCCGCGGAAAGACGCAGTGCGGCCGGGCGCAAGCCCCGTAGCAGCTAAGAGCAGGTGCGGGATGTGAGCCTCGACCCTTCGTCCGGACAGCTTGTGAATCGCCAGAGTGATGCCGGGTGCGATCGCCAGGGTCATGCCGGTTTCTCCAGCAGCTTCGTTGTTCATGCATGCTGGCAGTGAAAATCAGCTTTGCGTTCCGTGCGTGGTCATCGACGGCCCAAGCTACCGCGCAAAACCGGCCCCCAGACCCGCTTCTTCGGAGTCGGCCATGCCCTGACCACCAACTCTTCCAATCCGCTTCTGGAGAAACCGGCATCACTCTGGCGATTGACACTGCTTCCGTCCAGGCCATCCTCGACAAGCTCCGCCGCGCCAATCAAACGTTGGAGACACTACGTTGGCGCTGGGCCCTATGGCACAATACGCACGGCAGATGCGATACACGCACGTTCAATCAAGCCGCGACTACCGCGACTAAGTGAGGGGGGAGGATGTACAACGCCGGTACCGTTCAAGCATTCGTTGGCACGTTTCGTCGACTAGGCGGAGCGGGCATCTATGCGGTACGCTTCGATACCCAAACTCTCCGATTTGGGCCCGTGACCTTGGCAGCGGACATCGTCGATCCGATATATCTGGCCATGAGCGAGAATCGTCGCATCCTGTACTCAGTAGGCGCTATCGACGTGGGTACTCGCGAGGGGTTAGTCGCTGCCTTTCGGGTTGAGGAGGATTCTGAGCAGCTGATTGAGATCGATCGTCGGGCCACGGGTGGGGTAGCGGCGTGTCACGTAGCGGTCAACGACAAAAGTGGGATCCTCATCGTCTCAAACTACCTTAGCGGCAGCATAGGCGCCTTTCGAGTCAGTCCCGCCGGGACTTTGGTGAATGGCGTCCAGTCCATCCAACACTTTGGGGCCTCAATTCATCCTCAGCGCCAGACCAGTCCCCATCCGCATTCAGCAACGTTTGACCCTGCAGGACGGCGCGTCATCGTTTGTGACCTCGGGGCGGATCGGCTCGTCCAATACCCGGTATCGAACGAAGGGCGTGCTCTCGAGGAACCCTCCCATAACCGTGCATGCGAAAGCGGATCTGGCCCCAGACATCTGGCATTTCATCCCTCGGGGCGCTTTGCGTACGTTGTCAACGAGATCTCCTCGACAGTCACGGCCCTGGCTTACACAGAAGGCGCTGGGGTTAGCGAGACGATAGGTACGTCGACAGCCTTACCCCTGGACTGGAACGGCGACAACACTGCCGCCGCGATTCGATTGAATCCGTTAGGCAACCGGCTATACGTCTCGAACCGCGGACATGACTCGATTGCAACCTTTGAAGTTGATGTGGTAACGGGAGAACTGGAACCCATCGGGTGTGTTTCGGTTCGGGGCCGGGTACCACGCGACTTTGTCTTCGCGCCCGATGGACGCTCAATAGTCGTCGCCAATCAGGGTTCAGGGACAATCGTAGCCATGGCAATCGATATGTCCACTGGGCTTCCAGACCGGGTAGCGGACGAGGTTCAGATTCCTGGCGCTGTCTCAGTGGTCCTCCACAGGGTCGGAATGCCGCTAGTGTAGTGTCTCGCAAATAGGTTGGCAGTCGTGAGCCTCCAGGGTCTTCGCAGGACCGCACTTTCGACCCAGAGCGGCTCCTCCGTGCCTATCAGCGCCTCCGGCCAGCCAACCCCCGCGACACTGCCTGCACTGTCTCCCGCTCGCCAGCCTCTCCCAGATAGCCCATTCTCGGCCGGGCTTCTAGAATAAATCCCGATTCGAATGTCAATACAGTTCGCCCTTGAAAGATGAATGCACCCTCCATCAATTTCTGCGAGGCTTAGCGGACCACCGATGATCATCCTCGCTCAGGGGAGTCGCCCGTCTTCTCCGAAACTGGTCCAGCTCGTCCTGACACTTCGCGAGATCCGCCAGGCGCTCCTCCCAGCTACGCTCCAGTGAGCGAGCGACGAGCGGGTTCTCGGGCTCGACCCGGCTGAATTGGCGCTCGGCGCGTTCCGCTTCGTACGTGGCCTGTTCGACCAGCAGCTCGCGTTGGCGGCATTCGCGTTTCCAGGCGTCGTCGCTCTCCTGCAAAGCAAACAGCGTCGCCTCGATGCTGGCAGGTGCGAGAGCCGCCAGGAATGCCTCCACAACGCGCTCTTCCAAGCGCAGACCACCTACCCCCTGGCACTCTCGCTCTGCGGCCTACAGGCGGCGCGCCTGGACGCAGGCGTAGCGGCGGACCTAACCGTGCTTGCCACCGTAGCTGACCAGGAGCCTGCACCCGCACCGGCCGCAGCGCACCAAGCCCTGGAGCAAGGCGGCTCCCGGTGGCCTCTCCTCGCGGCGCTCGCCAGTTGTTGCGCAGGCGCTGCTGGTTGGCCTGGAATGTCTCGAATGAGATGAAACCTTCATGGTGTGCTCGGGGATGAGCACCGCCCACTCGTTGGGTGGCAGCGGGACCTGTCGTTTTCTGCAACCGGCCCTCCGCGTCCAGGCGGCTTCGCACTTCGAGCGGCCGTAGCTGTACAAGCCGGCATAGGTCGGATTGGTCAGGATGGGGTGGACCGCATCGAAGCCTGCCCGCCGCCTGCTGATGACGTCTTCATTCGCCCAGCGGTGGGGCAACGGCACCTGTTGCTCGACCAGGTAGGCGGTCACGTGGCGGGCGGAACCGAACTCGGCAAACTTGGCGAAGACCAGGCTGATGGTCTCCTGCACGGATTCGTTCGCCAACTCGACGATGCGGCCCTCGCGATCGTGCTCGAAACCGATCGGCAGATGCGTGCGCAGCTCGCCGCGGCGAGCCGCCTCCCACAAGCCACCCGTCAGGCGTGCATGGATGAGGTGCAATTCGACCTCACTCATCGTCCCTTTGAGTCCGAGCAGGAGCCGGTCATTGAAAATTCCGGGGGTGATAGAGGCGGTCGCCGTCGGCGATGAGGGTATCGACCAGAGCGCAGAGATCGAGCAAGTGATACCAGTCGCGATTATTGCGGGCGAGTTGCGAGACCTCGAGCGCGAGAACGATACCGACATGGCCCAGCCCGACCTCGGCGACAAGCCGCTCGAAGCCGGCGCGGACAACGCCACTCCCTCTGACGCCGAGATCGTCATCGATGACAACGATCTGTGACTGCGGCCAGCCAAGGGCCAGGGCGCGGTCGACCAGTCCGTACTGGCGGCGCTGGCTCTCGAGGTTGTACGACATCTGGTCGATAGTGGACTGCCGAACGTAGATGACCGCCTGGCGGCTAACGTGACCGTCTGACGGGTCACTTATATGCTTGGCAACGGCAAGGCTCACCTCCGAGCCTTTGTTGACGTCGATTGCCGAGGTTAGCCTACTTGCTCCCCTTGGCCCGCCGGCTGGGACCGCGACGAGCCTGCAGCGACTCAACGAGGTCGCGCAGCTTTCGGACGGAGTCACCGGTCAGCACGAACTCCGGCGGCTGCGCACTCACGGCATCCTGGAGCGACGTCTTGTCAGCACGGACGTAGGCACGGCTCCCCTCCACGATATGGTCCGGCCAGGTCACACGGACCATTGAAGGCAGATTCTTGAGAACGTATGCGGTTTACGGGTCTACGGTCGTTTTCGGTAAGACCTTCCTCGCTCAGGCACTCGGTGCAGCGGTCACCCGCGCCGGACACTCCGTCTTCTTCAGGCGGGCCGACCATCTCCTCCACGACCTCGGCCAGACCCAACCTCTAGCACTTCCCAATATGCATCCTAAGTTGCGAGATCCGCCGACTTCAAACACCCTACTGTGATCTGGCCCGCCACGCTAACTAGCAGGCGCTCGTAGGTGGGGCACCGCCGGTGCCGGATCAATGCCGTTTGGTTACACCGCAAGCTTGATCTGGATTGCCTTTGTCTCGAGGAACTCTTCGAGGCCTAGTACGCCCATCTCACGCCCAAGACCAGACTGCTTATATCCGCCGAAGGGCTGCCCGGATACACCAGCGCCGTGATAGCAATTCACCCAAACGGACCCCGCCCTCACGCCCTTGGAAACGAACAGCGCGGTGTCGATGTTCGTGCTCCAGACAGCCGCGGCGAGCCCGAACATCGTATCGTTAGCGATGCGGACTGCCTCTTCCTTAGTTTCGAACTCTATGACGCTCAGAACTGGACCGAAGATCTCCTCCTGGGCGATTGTTGAAGAGCTGGATACCTGATCGAACAGCGTTGGCTCGATGAAATACCCGTTTGCTAGGTGCCGAGTCCGCGGTCGATTGCCGCCGGTAAGGAGTCGTGCTTCGCTTTTGCCCTTCTCGAGATAGCCTTCGACCCTCGCAAGCTGTCGGGCGTTGACCAACGGCCCAAGCTTCGTAGCTGGGTCAAGCGGGTCTCCGAGCGTCAGCGAATCCATAAGCTTAAGTATCCTCTCCACGAGCGCGTCCTTCACTTGGCTTTGGACCAAAAGGCGACTGCCAGCCTGGCAGATCTGACCGCTGTTATTGAAGACGCCGGCTATTGCCCCTTCTGCTGCAGCATCGAGGTCGGCGTCGGCGAAAACGATGTTAGGGGACTTTCCACCCAACTCCAGTGCCACACGCTTCACGTTGTTCGCGGCTGCTCGCATTACCGCCTTGCCACTCTCAGTGGAACCCGTAAACGTCACCATGTCGACGTCCTGTGAACTTGCGATATGCTGACCTACGAGAGCGCCCTCATCCACTTGACTGGTCACGACATTGAATACCCCTGCAGGCAGACCGGCTTGCTCGAAGCATCGAGCAAGAAGCAACGCCGCGCCCGGCGAATAGTGAGACGGCTTGCAAACGACCGTGCAACCTGCTGCCAACGCCGTCCCCACTTTTCGCGCGACAAGAATAAGGGGGTAGTTCCACGGCGTTATCACTCCAACGACGCCAATGGGCTCCTTAATTGTCAACCCGATTGCGCCGGCCGTCTGCTGGGTAATGGCATCGCCATGCATCTCCATAGCCAACCGCGCAACGCCTTCGAAACCGCTTGCGGCGGCCGGCACCTCGCGCTGAGACATCCACAATGGTTTGCCCACTTCCCGTGTGATCGAGTCGACGAACTCATCTGCAGAGGCCAAAAGAAGATCAGCAGCCCCAAGCAATATCTTGGCCCTATCGCGAACTGCCGACGTACCCCACCCAGATTCGAAGGCTCGTCGGGCCGCTTGGATTGCGAGTTCAGTGTCCTGCAAACCGGAGTCGGGATAGGTCGCCACCTCGGACCCGTCGAACGGACTCGTGCGTGAAAATCTCCCGCCCTCAGAGGACTCAATCCATTCGCCGTCCACGAATTGTTGGTACTGCTTCAATTGTACAAGCTCCTCGATAGTCATTGGAATCTCGCCCCTTGTCGTGTCGGGCCAGTATCTTCCTGGACCGCATTGCGCGCAAGCACTGCGCAATGCGCAACGCAATGTGGACGCGGTGACCCTGATCACCCGGCGAGAAGGGCTGGCTTAAAGTATCTGTGCACTCTTCCTCGCGGAGGAATCCGAACAGCTCTAGCCTCCCAGCTTTGGTGCCTGCTCATGCCATCTCTCTTCGTAGGATCGGGTCACAGCCCCGCCTCGCGTGATTTGAACGGGCCGTTGTTTCGGGACGCCCAACATAGTGCGCGACCACACGCGCGAGTCTAGTTTATGGGTAGCTAGCAGTCGGCTCTGGTGGCCTGGCCAGCAG
>CAZDZP010000004.1:0-28373 GCA_964509855.1 uncultured Anaerolineaceae bacterium
AGCGACGGATAGACCTGGCCGTTCGACAACAGCTCGGCGTGTGTGCCTTGCTCTGCGACGACTCCATCCTGGAGAACGACGATGCGGTCAGCGCTGCGGATTGTCGAAAGGCGATGAGCGATGACCAGGGTAGCGCGCCCCTCTCGCACGGTTCGCAACGCCTGGTTCAACTCGTGTTCGTTCTGCGTGTCGAGGCTGGAAACAGCTTCGTCGAGCACCAGCACCGGCGAGTTCCTGAGCAGAGCGCGGGCGATGGCGATGCGTTGGCGCTGCCCTCCGGACATCTGAACCCCCCGCTCGCCCGCGACGGTTTCGTAGCCCCGGGGCATGTCCTGGATGAACTCATGCGCGAGCGCCATTCGGGCGGCCTCTTCGACTTCTCTGTCCGTGGCATCGGGCCGGGCGATGCGAATGTTGTCGCGAAGACTTGTATTAAAGAGGAAGATGTCCTGCGGAACCCAGGAGATGAGTTCACGTAGAGTCTTCTGGCGTAGTGTGCGTATGTCGTGGCCACCTATCGTGACAACTCCCGCGTCGACATCCCAGAAGCGCATAAGCAGGCTCGCGCACGTCGTTTTGCCCGCCCCTGAATGTCCGACCAGGGCTACGGTCTCTCCGGGGTTGATGTCGAATGAAACATCCCGCAATGCCGACATCCCACTCCCCGGGTAGCTGAACGTCACTCCCGAGAAGACGATGCGTGGCACGGGAGGAATTGCTGGAGTGGTCGCGACGGGCGAATCGGCTACGGGAGCCGGCTCCCTGAGCAAGGAAAACGCGCGATCGGCCGATGCGAAGACGATCCCCAGGTTTTGCGCGACCGACGCAATGGCGTGAATTGGTCCGAAGACGAAGATGGCGAGAGTAATCACGACCGGGTAGTAGACCGGTTCGAGGTGTCCGCGCGAAACGAGGATGGCCGCTGTGGAAACTACGCTCAGCATTCCTCCGCTCATACACACGGCAATCGCCCCCTGTTCCAAGCCTGCGCGAACACCATGGGCGCGTTGGGAGCGAACGAGCTGGGCACTGCGAGACGCAAGTTGATCGACGTATCGCGTCTGTTGCCCAAATGCAACCAGTTCCCGGAGGCCCTGGACGCCGTCGACAACCTCCGCATTCAACTGCCCAAGATCGGCGCGGAGCACGTTCCCCTGGCGGGCGGCACGACGGCGGAACGCAACCGGAACAACCGCAACGAGGATGGCGAAAGGCAGGAGCACGAGCGGTAGAGACCAGTGCATCAAGCCAATCGCGATGAACGCCATAAGAGGTACAACGACGGCGACGACGAAGGTTCCGACTGTGTGCGCGTAGAACCACTCCACAGTTTCGATGTCGGCCATTGCAGTTGAAGCCACGTCCCCCGAGCGCTTCTGAATGAGGTAGCCGGGAGCCAAACGCTCAAGCGCCCAATAGAGGTGCCCACGCAGGTCAGCGAGAATGCGGTAGGCAAGGTCGTGGGCCAGCCACATTTCAGCCCACGCCATCACCGCGCGCAATAACACGACTCCCGCCAGGAGAGCGGCCGGTGTTTGCAGGTCGCTGGATGACGCCCCGGTCGCTGCCTGTCCGACCATGTACGCGGCCAGGCTCGCGGCAGCAATCGTTGCCCCCTGATTCAACACTCCCGTGACTATCGTGAGGGCCATCATTCCGAAGTAGGAACGAATCACCCAGAGAAGCTGCCAGAACCCGGCATCGAAGCGAGAACGCTGGGACGTGCTCGGGCGACCGGGGGCAACGGACTGATAGGAACTCATGCGACGCTTTCCTTCTGGGCCTGGATGAGAAGCGCATACTGCCCATTCCGGGCGATGAGGTCCGCATGGTTGCCTGACTCGACAACGCGGCCCTTTTCCATGACCACGATCCTGTCAGCGTGCACAACCGACGACAGGCGATGTGCGATGACCAACGTCGTCCGTCCCCTTGTAAGGCGCCGAAGCGCGTCTCGGATTGCCGCTTCATTTGCGCCATCAAGGCTCGATGTCGCCTCATCGAGTATCAGCACCGGAGCGTCTTTCAGGAGTGCACGGGCAATGGCGATGCGCTGACGTTCGCCGCCTGAGAGTTTTGCGCCGCGTTCACCAACGATAGTCGCGTAGCCCTGGGGGAGCGACTGGACGAAGCTATGGATGTTGGCCTGGGTAGCGGCCTCCTGGATTTCCTCCAAAGTCGCGGTAGGGTTCCCGATTCGGAGGTTGTCCTCGACCGTCCCGTGAAACAGATACGTCTCCTGCGAGACGTAGCCGATTCGGCTGCGGAGGTCGTCGAGCCTTACTTCTTGAATATCTGTCGCGCCAAGAGTGATCCGCCCATCTTGCGGATCGAAGAAGCGGAGCAGCAGCGAGGCAACGGTTGTCTTGCCGGCGCCGGATGGACCAACAATCGCCACCGTCTCTCCTTCGTGAACCTCCATGGAAACGCCATTCAGCGCCGGACTGGCTTCTGGCGAGTAGCGAAAGGTGACATCTCGCAGCGCGATTGCGTGACCGAGGATTTGCGGTCCATCTGGATGCGAAGGCCCGGCGTCCTTGACTTCGGGTTCTGCATCCATGAGCTCGAAGATGCCGGTCGAGGCCGAAATGCCCATGTACCCGGCATGCCAATAGCTATCCAACTCGACCAGCGGACGAAAGCATTCGGCGGAAAGGAAAAGGATTATGAGGAGTGCTGCGATGCCCAGGTCTCCAGCCGCCACCTGGAAGCTACCAATACCTACGGCAAGCGCGACACCAGCGCTCATGGCAAAGCCAACGAGCCCGTTGCGAATCATCGAAACCGAAAGCTGGGCCATCGTTGCGCGGTAGAGTGCCTGGCTGGCGTCCCGCAGTTGCTCGCCCCGACGTTCGCTGGCGTTGAGCGCCTTGAGAGTGACCATCCCCTGCATGGAGTCGACGAATTGGGAGTTCAACGACGAGTACGCAGCCCAATGCCGCTGGCCATGCTCACCAAGCACGCGGTCCCATGCTTTCGGAATGAGTGGGACGGCAAGTGCGCAGGCCAGGACGACCAGGCCAATGAGCGGGTCCAGGAACAGAATGACCCCGACAACGCAGACGGGAACGATGAGGGAAACCAAAGCCTGCGGCAGGTAGTAGCCGAGGTAAGACTCGAGAGCCTCAACGCCATCCACGAGCGTAGACTGAACCTTCCCGGTCTCTGTTTTTTCAAGGTAGCCGGGACCAAGCAGTAGCAGCTGATCGAAGAGCCTGCTGCGCAGCCTCGTCTTGATGGTGGCCGCAACGTGCTTGGCCAGGACCTCACGCGCGAATATGAGGCCCGCTCGAACCACCGTGAGTATGGCAACGCCGGCGACGAACCCGGCAATCGTGCCCCAGCCTCCGCCATCAAGAATCCGTCGCACGATGAGTGCGACGAGAATCCCCTGCCCCACCCATGTTGCAGATATGGCGAGCCCGAGCACTACCGAAAAGGCGAGGAGCCGGCGAACGCCAACCGTGAGTCCAACGATGCGCCGGTGAAACATCATGCGCGTTTGCTACCCCCGCTCCGGCTCCCAAAGAGCCGAGACCCAATCGAACCAAGCCTAAACACCTGCGCCGGGCGCTGCAGTGCGAAATCGCACGGCCCGGCGCTGCGTTTTTGCACGTCTCGCCGGTGTCGGTTGAGGGCACACTGACAGCCGGGCCGGACTACGGTGCGTATGGCCTTGGGACGTGCACCGACGGTCGAGTCTTATCCACCCCACTTGCACCGCAAGGTGCGAACAAGCTGAAAATGGAGATATCTATGAAGAACCTGTTCACGAACCTGAACCGAGCAGCGGTCGGCGGTGCAACCGCAGTCGCCTGCAATCACAACCACGCACTCGTGCACAACCCGTTCGCCTGGAGCGAGCCCAAGACGGACGTGAAGTCCGACAAGTAGTGTCGTCCCCCGGCTTAACGCCGGTTCGATGATTTGAGGGCTGGTGGGCACGTCGCCAGCCCTCAGGGTTGCAGGAGCCACCATTGACGAATTCCACTCCGTCGAATTCCACTCCACGGCTGAAACAAGCGCACGATCTATATCGTGCTGTCGACGGGAAGTGGCGGCTTTCCGGACCCGGCGACCGGTTCGACCGCATCGAGTTGTCAGGCGATGTCATGGAGAGCCTCGCCTCCACCCTTTCGCCACACCGGCACCAGAACCAAGAAGCGCGCTCGCAGGACATCGAGTCGCTGCTCGATGTCTTTGTGGAAGAGGGGTACGCAGAGCGCGAACAGACCGACCCCAGGCCCCGGCTTTCCAAGGTGTGCCTTGATGGCGACACGCCGTACCTTGAGGCCGCAGCGCGGGTGTTGGCGAGCAACAGTCTATCGATCGTCCGGGCTCGGGAGTCAGCCGAAATCACCGTGATCGGACAACTCAACCTCGACGATGAGGCGATGCTTCGCCGGGATGAACTTGCAGTCAGCCGTGGACGACCGGTGCATCGCGCGTTCTACGAAGGAGGCCACTGGTTCGTGGGCCCGCTCACGATAGCCGGGCAGACGGCGACCTACGCCGACTATCGCGGCCGGCGGCTGGCGGCATGCGACGTTCCCGAGGAACTTCTCAATTACTGGCAGGCGCTGCCGGGACTCCCACCGCGAATGCCGGAGCCTGCGGTGTCGGCTCTGATCGCCGGCTACATCGCCGGCGACGTCATGGCACTCTGCGCGGGGGAAGAGCCACCCACTACCGGATACCAAGTTGATATTGACCCGGAAACGCTGAGGATCGAGTGGCACCCGGTGCTCCCCCTTCCGAAGGGCCTTTGGGCCGCTGCTGGGGAAAACCGATGATCATTGGGTTGGCCGGGAGCCTCCGCCCGTCGTCGTACACGCGAGCGGCAGTCGAAAGGGTGCTCGCGGCGGTCGACGGAGTCGAAGTCAAACAAGTCAACCAGGTTTGTTTGTCGCTTCCGTTGTGCGATGGGAGAGCGGAGGACGCCTTACCGCCAACAGTCGTGTCCCTTCGACAGCAAGTAGCGTCAGCCCGGGGACTCATCATTGGAACTCCCGTTTACAACGAGAGCTTCTCCGCCGTGATGAAGAACGCGCTCGAATGGCTAGGCCCGGAATTGATCACGGGGCGAATCGTGGGCATTGTGGCCGTAGCCGAAGGAGCTTCTGCCCAGGGCGCTGCTTCCGCCCTGCAGTCCCTGTGCATGGGAATGGGTGCATGGGTGGTGCCGGTCACGGCCACCGTACCGCTCGCCGCCAACGTGTTTGCCGAACCGGACTCTCCCCTTTCGATCGATGTGTTCCGAAATCTTGACGCGCTGGGCGCGGCCATGCCGGAGGCTTGCTCGCGGCTCACTCCGGGTTGGCCGTCATGAGCGCGGCCGGGGTCCAGGTATCAGCGAACGTTCCCTGCTGGGGACCAGACGGCACGCGGCTTGTTGCAGACATCTACCAACCCCAAAGCGCCTCAAAAACTGGAGCCCCGGTCGTTCTACTCCGAACGCCCTACGGCCGGGAAAATCACGTCGACGAAGGGATCGGCTGGGCGCAGTACGGTCTGACCTTCGTTGTGCAGGACACGCGCGGGCGGGGCGACTCCGACGGAGTGTTTGCGCCCTACGAACACGAGGCCGCCGACGGGCTCACCACTCTTGAATGGGTTCGTAGGCAACCCTGGTGCTCAGGGGATGTCTTCATCGCGGGCGGGTCCTACTCCGCGTTCTGCGCATGGTCAGTCGCAGTTCAAGATGCCCACGGACTTCGTGGTCTGATTTCGATGGTGCCCGCTATGGGGACTCACAGGACCGCATTTACCAATAGCGGCATCCTCAACCTGGGCGACCACGCCTGGTGGTGGGCGACCTATGCCGAAGGTCGTGGTGAGCGAAAGCGCCTGGTGGATTTGATGCTAAGCGAGGAGCCTTCGGTGCTCGCCGAACTGCCCGTTGTCGACATTCCCCGCCATCTCTGGGTGAACCTTGAGCACTGGGCCACTATCGTCGAACGGGGGCCTGGCTATCTCCCGCCATGGGCGCTGACTCGTGACGCAATTGGACAGGTCCCGGTTCCGGTGCTTCACATTGGCGGTTGGCACGACCCGTTTATAGCCGAGACGCTCGATCAGTTCACGGTCGCTGGCTGCGGGCGCACACCACGACCTCGACAGGACCTGGTCGTCGGCCCCTGGACGCACACGATGGACTTCAACGCTGGAACGACCGTCGGCGCCCGAAACTACGGGCCCGGTGCGATGCTGCCGCTCGGCGCGCTCATGGTGGATTGGGTGAGCGAAGTGCTTGAGGGCAAGGACGAAGGACTCACGCAGCTGTTTGTGGGCGGCGAAAACCGTTGGCGGACTGACGCCTGGCCACCGAACGTGAAGCAGCCCGTCGCCTTCTACGCTACCGATGGGGGAGCGCTGTCGCGAAAATTACCCGACCAGCCTGGCGAATTGTCCTTCGTTGATGACCCGGCGAGCCCGTTTCCATCGTGCTCGCAACCATTCGACGTAGCGTCTTCACTTAATCGTCACGACGCGGTGCGTTTCATGACAGAACCGCTCGTGGAATCGCTCACGTGGATTGGCGAGCCGCGACTTGTGTTGCAGGGAGCATCCGATTCGCCAACGTGCGACTGGGTCGCGAGGCTCCTCGAACTGGAACCGGGTGGACGCGCCATCTATATCGCGCACGGGATCGTGGAGGCAAGCGGGGCGCCAGGACTCCCGATCACTGTGGAGGTGTCGCTCACCGAGTCGGCCGTGTGTGTTCCGCGAGGAAGCCGCCTTTGCCTGGAGGTTTCGGGGAGCTACTTCCCGGAGCACGCCCGGAATCTCCACGCCGGCAACCGCTATCACAGCACTCAGATGAGCCGGGCGCGGCAGCGCGTCCTCCTCGATGGTTCAACCGTCCTTACTCTCCCGGTAGTGCCATCGTGATGCGGGCGACGCCATTCGAGCGGCTCACCGGCGACCGGGCAGGCGTGATCCGCCGATTGATTCGCCATGGGCTTCCCCCTGAAGCCCCTGTATCGCTCGTCACCTACGGCACCGAAGTGGGTGATGCGCGCCGTTTCTGCGGGGTAGGAGTCGACCTCGTTGCGATGGGATCCGCTTTCAACGACGCCGAGCGAGCCCGGCGAGCCGCGGTGGGCGAAGCCGTCGAACGCTACTGTGGGAACTTCGTGCCAGCCAGCGGGCTGCGGCAGGCATCCTACTGCGAGCTGCTAGCCAGTGGTGAATCCGCAATTGATCCGCTTTCGCTGGCGCTCTACTCCGAACAGCAACACAAAGCACCAGGGTTCCCATTTGTTCCCTTCACGCGCGAGCTGAAGGTCTTGTGGAAGGAAGCGGAATGGATGGACGGTTCTCAGCCGTGCTGGGTCCCCGCGTCATTGGCATACATCAACTTCTACAACGGTACGCATGCTTCCGAGTCACCCACGAATTTCGTGATGTACTCCGGTGTTGCCGCGGGAGAGTCCCGTGAAGACGCCGAGGTATCGGCAATGCTTGAACTCATTGAGCGCGATGCCACCATGGTTTGGTGGCACAGTGGCTCCGCATGTGAACGTATCGACGACGACGAACCGTTTGTGCGTGGGCTCCTGGCTTCGCCCGGGAATCCAGGAACGCTTCGCTACCACATCATTCGGATTCCCACGCGGTACCCGTTTCCGGTCATGGGCGTGCTGTGCGAGGATACCGCGCGGTCAATAGTCACGCTGGGCATGGCATGCCGCGTTCAACCTCGGGATGCTCTCGCGAAAGCCGCTGCCGAGGCCGTACACCTCTGGACCTTCGCGCTCGGCTTGCTCGACCCGAACGGCCACGTCTGGGAGGCGATTGAACGGGGTATCTTTGACGCGCGTTCATACCAGCCGTACCGCGCCGATCGGACCTACAGGGATGGCTATCGAGCTGACTACCGCGACATGGTCGACCTCGGCAGCAACGCCCAGTACTTCCTCGACCCGCGCACGCACCATCTCGTCGACCGAATTCGCGACGCTCCGAAGGGGCGACGTCTCGACGACCTTTGCCCGGCCACTACCGCGTCCGCCAATCTCCGCGACTTTGTCGTTGATGTGCTGGCAGCCGAGGGGTTCCGCCCGGCATCGGTCGAACTCACCACAAGCGATGTTGCCGCCGCCGGCCTTTCGGTTGTCCGTGTGGTCGCTCCCGGCCTCGTCCCGAACGGCCCTGCCGCGTTTCCCTTTCTCGGTGGACGCCGTCTGCGAGAGGAGCCGGTTCTGCTCGGGCTGGCCGCCCAGATACTTCAAGAGGACGATTTGCTCCTCGCTCCGCTCCCGCATACGTAGTAGCGATGTATTCAGAGCACGAGCTCTCCGGCGAGCGTTGCGGCCTTATCCGAAGGGTTACCGAGTGCCCCGTACCCGCCGGGTTTCCCGCGGCGCTGCGGTTTTGGAAAGCCGACCTGGCGGATACCACATCCTGGGGTTGGACCACTGATGCAGGCGGTGCCGGGTGGAGATTCTGGGACGATGATGCTGGCAGGCGCGCGGCAATGGGCGAGGCGATTGAGCACTATTGTGGAAGCCTTGTTACCGGTGAGTTGGTGTGGGGATCCGCACGCGAACTTATCGACGCGAGATTCCCTGCTATCGACCCGCTGAAGCTTGCGCTCTTCGCACCAGAACAATATTCGACTCCGGGGTTTCCTTTCGTTCCCTTCGACGACGAAATCACTGTGCCGTGGGTCTGGGGAAGAGACGTTCGCGGGGACACACCCGTCCTGGTGCCAGCCTCCATCGTGTACACCGGATACGCTCTCGGAACCAACCCCGGCTCACGAGAGCCGCTCACAAACCCACCGATCAACGCCGGTATCGCCGCGGGACGAGACCTGGATTCGGCGCTTCGAAACGCCCTGCTCGAGATCGTGGAGCGCGACAGCGTCTGGCGCGCCTGGGCGGCCAAGGGTTCAAACATCCGGTGCCGCACTGTTCCCCTGTGGCTGCTGGATGTGGCCGGCATCGGTAACGGCAGATTCGCACTCGAGATTTTCGATTTCCCAAATGCATTCGGACTGAGCGTTACAGGTGCGCTCCTTCTCGATCGGGAAGCGGATGTCCAGTTGCTGGGAACGGCCTGCCGGGAGGGAGCGAACGACGCCATGGCTAAGGCTGTGGAAGAAGCCTTTCAGCTGCAATCCATTGCGCTAAGTCTCCTCGATCCGCGTTCGCCGATTCACGAGTCCGCTGCAAAGGTCGGAGCGCTCAAACCGTTTAGACCCGCCCGTGATTACGCGTCGGCCTATCGGGGCGACTGGCGCGACCTTATTGATCAACTTTGCCATGTTCAATTCTACCTGGACCCGCGAACCCGTCCGTTGCTCCTCACGCAGTTTGCAGAGGCGAGGACCCGGCCACCACTCCCCGTCGAGGGCCAAATCGTCGACACTACGCTTCTCGATCGTTTTGCCCGGCAGGGGCTTCGCGTACTTGCCGTCGACGTGACAACGATTGAGGTCCGATCTGCCGGCTTCCGTGTGGTGCGCGCGATTGTTCCTGGTATGTACTCGAACCCTCCTGCCGCCTTCCCTTTCCTTGGGGGAACGCGGATTGATCCTCAGGACACTCCGATACCGCCCTTGCCCTATGCGTGACCGGGAGAGTCTCGCGCAGCCATGGTCACGATCAAGCGTCGCTTTGCACCCTTGCCCTGGTGGCAGACATAGCCCTGTCGTTCAAGCGCCGTCATCGCTCGGGAGACCGTTGAACGTGTTGCGCCGATCGCCGAAGCGAGCATGGGATGAGTTAACCGGAAGGGAATGAGCCATCCGTCCGTATGGGAATCACCGAACCGGTCGGCAAGTTGCCCAAGAATGCCAAGTAGCCTCAGGGCAACTGTTGGGCGGGCGCGGACGGCCGCCCAGGCCTCGGCACGCATCAACTGCTCGTGGAGACGAGTGGTCGCATCCTGCGACGTTCGAATCGTGTCCCACTGCCAGATACGCACAGCGATATCGGTCGTGGCCACCAGTTCGATGTAGCACCCATCAGCCGGATGCCCGGTGAGCAATTCGCCCACACCGTGAAGGCCCAGGAGAACTTCGTCGCCTTCTGGATGTATGGCCACCCGCGCAATGATGCCTTCGACAATCTCGATTGATGACCCGGGTTGGACGGGAATCACGGATCGTTCCCGGTACTGCCTCGGCCTGGTTGCGTTCGTTTCAGAAGTGACAAGTCCTTCCAGCAGGCTACCGAGCTCGTCCGCACCGATGTTCCCAGGAAGAACTGCGCGAGCACCCGCTCTTCGTGCTGCCAGGTCGAACCCCGGTTCGTTTTCAATGTCCCAGGCAACCCAGTTGGTACCGTCCATTCCCAGGCTCGGGAGGTCGGCCGCAGATGCCACGACTACAAGCGGTTCGCCAGGACCGGGAAGCGGTTGGGACGGCCCGGTGCGAGCATCGCTGAGAAGCGCAAAGTGACCGGCAGAAACAGCGGACAGGACCGCATCCTCCCAGGAACCAAGGCCGTGAAACCGAACCACTGCCATAGCGCCGCACCCCGCACATCACTAACCGCTAACACTTGCCCGCGAACGGGCGAACGGTATGATACTTCATATCACTGAGACTATATCTCACTGGGAGAAGGAATCTGACATGAGACAACGAACCTGGATGGCGCTCGTTGCCGGCCTTGTGCTGCCGCTGGCAGTGGCTTGCGGCAATGGAGACGACGATAGCAATTCAACACCTGCCGTGGGCGAAACGCCGCAGGCTACAACCGAAGCAATGAGCACGGCAACGGCCACCATGCCGCCAGCTTCCCCAACGGACGAACCAGCGACAGATACGATCGAGTTGACGGACGCAGCAGGCGAGACGGTCACGCTTGACGGTCCCGCCACCCGGGTGGTCTGCCTGACGGGCCTCTGCGTCGACACGCTCTTCGTACTCGGTGTGAAGCCAGTGGCGGCTCTCGATGCTCTGCACAAGGAAGACCCTTACTGGGGGTCGAATGAAAACGAGATCTTGCCCATTGGAGGTTCGTTCTTCGAGCCGAGCCTTGAAGACATCGCCAGAACTGAACCCGACATTGTGATCGGACTTGGCGGAGTGCACGATGGGCTCCGGCCGGGGCTCGGCAGCATTGCACCCCTCTTCATCGTGAACCCCGTGGGCGTTGACGGGCTGGTGGATCACGTGCTCGAAATCGGGGCACTTATGGGGATGGCGGACGACGCCGAATCAGCGACAGTTGAGTTCACCGCGCGGCTTGAAGCGTACGCCTCCGAAGTCGAGACCAGGAAGAGCTTCATGGTCGTGTTTGGTTCCGATGTAAACATTGGCGCCGACACGCTCTGCACACCGGTCGTCGACGCGATCGGGAGCGCTGCGGACTATGGGCTCGAATTCCCAGGGTGCGTTCACGGGGAATTCCCCATCTTTTCCGTTGAACAGCTCTTGAGCATCGACCCCGACGTGATCTTCGTGCAAACCTTCGGATTTGGCCCGACACCGCCGCAGCCAGTATCTGAGCAACTCGCCGACAACGCGATCTGGAGCGAGTTGTCGGCCGTGCAGAACCAGCAGGTCTTTGAGGTAAGCTTCCCTATCTGGGGTACCTCTCGGGGCATTCATGGGGCGACCGTTGCGCTCGATGAAGCAATGCCGCTGATTTACCCTGACGTTTTCGCGGCTCCTCTTCCTTGATCGCAGGGCCCGCGATGGCGGCTTCCGCGGGCTTGATTCGCTGGGGAGCCGCCGTTGGGCTGATTGTCGCAATCGCAACGCTCTCGGTCGTTCACTTGAGCGTGGGAGAGCCGCAGATTTCACCACTGCGGCTCCCGGGCATTCTCTTTGGCGAGTCTGGTGAACGGCTGGAGCGCCTCGTCGTTCACGAGCTACGTCTGCCGCGGCTTACACTGGCCATTCTCGCGGGTTCCGCACTGGGGCTCTCAGGAGCCGTCCTCCAAATGGTCCTGCGGAATCCTCTTGCGTCGCCAGAATTGCTTGGTGTTTCGGCAGGGGCCTCGCTGGCAATGGCGGCGATACTCCTGCTGAACGCGCCGGTGCTCTTCGTACTACACCCCTTCGTTGCTTTCCTGGGCGGGCTTGGCGGCGGTGTGATCGTCCTGGTTGCATCCCGTGGTGCACGAACGCCATTGGAGGCGGCGCTGGCTGGAGTTGCGGTCGCAGCACTCCTGAACGGCGCTATCCTTGCCGTCATCAGCCTGGCCGCATCTTCGGGAGCGGTACAGCTCTTCTTCCTCTTTACAGTCGGCAGCCTTTCGAACCGCACATGGGCGCATGTCGAGCTCGTCTGGCCGTGGGTCGCTGTCGGGATCCCGGCGGCGTTGCTGCTCTCTCGCGGCGCCAACCTCCTGCAGCTGCACGACGATGTCGCCTCATCGCTTGGCCTCCGGGCGCAACGTCTGCGTATGGCTTTCGTCGTTCTCGCTGCCATGCTAGTTGCCAGCACAGTTGCGGTGGCCGGCCCCATCGCGTGGGTGGGACTGTTGACGCCGCACATCGCTCGTTTGCTCTTTCCCCATCCCGACGCAAGGGTGCTCTTCCCCACGGCGGCAGCCATTGGTGCGGTGTTGCTTCTCGCTTCGGACGTGCTCGCCAAGCTCGTGGTGTATCCGGGCGAAATACCAGTCGGGTTGTGCACGACGCTTCTCGCGGCGCCGGTAATCCTCCTTCTACTCCGCCGGTCCAACCTCGGGCTGGGCCGGTAGATGACTTCGGGGCGTGCATTCGCGGCGTTGATGGTGCTGGCGACTGCCACAGTTGTTGGCCTTTTCGTTCTTCATCTCGGTCTAGGAACAGTATGGATTCCGCCCGACCGGGTTGTGCTCGCGCTAGCGGACCGTGCGACGGATCCCACCGACAGGACGATTGTCTGGGAGTTACGCCTGCCGCGCGCGATACTCGGTCTGCTCGCCGGCTGCATGCTGGGTCTCTCAGGTGCGCTGCTGCAGGTGGTCATGCGCAATCCCCTCGCCGAACCCGGCCTGACGGGCGTGTCCGCAGGCGGCATCCTGCTCGCCGTTCTCTTCCTGGCAGGTACATGGGGACTTCCAGCGCCAGGCAGGCTGCTGCCCTTCGTGGTACTTGCCGGTGCCCTGGCTGGTGGCACGCTCGTGATCCTCGCCAGCCAAACGCGTGGCGCCATCGATCCGCTGCGGCTCGTTATGACCGCAGTCATCGTAAATGCATTGCTCGGTTCTCTGACATCGATTGTGATGCTCCGTTCGCAGTATGCGCTCGGCAATATCCTTCCGTGGCTGATTGGTTCACTGAATGGCCGCATCTGGGACGATGTGTGGATTGCCCTCCCATGGGCGGTGGTTGGTATCCCGGCGGCGCTCCTTTCCGCCAGGGTGGCCAACGTCCTGCAGCTGTCGGACGACTCGAGTCGCTCACTGGGTTTGCGGCTCCAGACCGCCCGGGTTGGGCTGTTCGGGCTGGCATCCGTGTTGGCAGCAGGGGCGGTGAGTGTTACGGGGGCAATCGGCTTCATCGGATTGATGGCGCCGAACGCCGCGCGAGCCATTGTAGGGGCCGATCTTCGGCGTGTTCTCCCCATGGCTGGGGTGATGGGTTGTCTGCTGTTGTTGGCTGCCGACCTGATCGCACAATCGCTGTCGATCAATCCGCCGATCCCCTCCTCCTCCCAACGGGTGGGTCTGCCAGTAGGCGCCGTTCTCGCCGTTTTCGGCGCACCGCTGCTTATCATTCTTATCCGCAGGTCCACGCAATGAAGAATCCAGAGCCAGTTCGTCTCTCCGATGTCAGCGTCGGCTACAGGGATCGAGTCGTACTCGACGGCCTGGATCTTGAACTGGAGCAGGGCACGATCACTGCGATCGTTGGCCCGAATGGCTCGGGGAAGTCGACTGTCGTTCGAGCGATGGCCCGGCTCTTGCCCGCGCGCCAAGGTGTGGTGTTGTTGGAAGGCAAGGACATCCGGTCCTACGGAACGCGAAGAATTGCGCGGATGGTCTCGGTTCTTCCCCAGTCACCATCGCATCCGGCTGGCCTCACTGTTCGAGATCTCCTTGAAATGGGCCGCTTCCCGCATACAGGACTGTTTGGGCGGTCCTCTGCAGAAGGCAAAGAAGCGGTTGATGCAGCACTCGCGCTTACTGGCCTTCGTGACTTCGCAGATCGCCAGATGGACCAGTTGTCCGGCGGTGAGCGTCAACGCGCTTGGATTGCCCTCGCCGTCGTGCAGGGAGCGGCGACGCTACTCCTGGACGAGCCGACGACATTCCTCGACGTGCGTCACCAGTTCGAAGTCCTCGACCTTATCTCTCAACTTCGTCGCGAGCGAGGCCTGACTGTGGTGCTGGTGCTCCACGACCTACTGCATGCGATGAACTACGCCGACCGCGTCGTCGTTGTCGAAAGTGGACGAATCGTCGCGGATGGACTTCCCCACGAGGTTCTGACTGTCGAACTCATGCGAACTGTGTTCGGCGTCACGGCCCGCACATTCGTTGACGCCGATTCGGGTCGAACGCTTTGTATCCCTATTGGCGCCGAACAGAGCTGAAGGTCTACGTCGAACAGCAGGCCCATCACCGGCTCAGCCGAGCGATGGTTCCTGCGGGGCGAACGTCAGCGAATCCAGTCGCGGGCGAACGTCGGCGGCGAACGCACGGATTGATGCTTCGATCGCACCGGAATCAGCAATCGGTTCCATGAAGAGCGCGATGTGCCGGGCGCCGGTTTCGTTGACGTAGGCCTCGATCTGTTCGGTCACAGACCGTGCCGAACCCACGAACGCGATATCAACTGCCACCTTCGCGAAACTCTCGCGATCGATCGGCTTGCCATCGGGGCCGGAGTGCCGGTCCCCGGCTTGCGGGACCGCAGGCCAGTCACCCGTCATGTAGGAGTAGACGAGGTTGTCCAGGAGTCGTGCTCGCGCTGCAGATTCGTCGCCGGTGACAAGACTGACCATGGTATGAAGGTGAGGTACTGGAAGCGGATCGCGACCGTGCTTCCGGGCGTATTCGGTATACGCGGCACCGGTCTTAAGTCGTCCTTCCAATGGGGCGCCGAAGTAGTGCATGGCCGGCAATCCGTTGCTGGCCGCGAACTCCAGGCCCTGCGGTGAAGAACTCGCCAGGTACAGGGGAGGATGGGGGCGCGTTCGCGGACGCGGATTCACTCGCACCGCAGTGAATCCCGTATGCGGTGAATCGCTCGCTACTTCGTCGGCGGTCCATGCGTCGAGAAGGACGCGTGCAGTCTCGCCTACCTCTGCGTCCCAACGGGCAGTGTCCGTGCCGAAGACCTCGAACTCGCGCACATACCCGCCCCGGCCAATTCCAAAATCGAAGCGTCCTCCACTCATCTGATCGAGAATCGCGGCCTGTTCGGCAAGCTGGATGGGGTGGTACTGGGGCGCGAGCGTTACGGCCGTGCCTATTCGCATCCGCTTCGTTCGACCGAGGAGGAACGCTGCAGCGGCGAGCGCGTTCGAATTGATCCCGAACGGGATGAAGTGGTGCTCGGTGACCCACGCGTCGTCGTAGCCGAGAGCCTCGGCGAGGTCGATCTCGGCCAGGGTCTGGTCGTAGATCTCGTCGTGGGTCATTCCCGGGAACTCACCGGTGTTGAGAAATAGCCCCACCTGAAGGTCATTTGGCATCATGTGCCACCTTTCGAATTCGCAATGCGTGGTCGTTGCCTGTCTTTGGGAGCAACCGCGTCGGATCCTCGCCGTCGCGACTGATCTGGCGTTCCTCACAAAAGGCAAGAGCGCGCCAACAAGGCCACTCTGATACTCTGTATCATACACAGGAGCGAGACCCATGACTTCTAACGAGACTGCACACATCACTCACCACGGCGAGCCCGAGCCGCTATTGGCCTGGGACCGCTTCCATATTGAACAGCATGAGGAGATGCTCGACTGGCTGGACCTACCACAGGGCTCGATGGTTCTCGACGCTGGCTGCGGGACTGGCGGGATGACCGCACTCCTTGCCAAACGTGTCGGGCAGGCCGGCCGGGTCCACGCAATCGACCTCTCCGACGAATGCCTTGCTGCTGCGTCGGAAACTGTGGCGGCGAGCGGTGTCGCGAGCTGGACATCGGTTGCCCGCGGCGACGTTCAGCGGCTGGACTTCCCGGATGCCCATTTTGACCTGGTCTGGTGCAGCCGGGTGGTTCACGGGGAACCGGACCAGCTTGCGGTGGTTCGTGAACTACGGCGGGTCCTGCGCCCAGGTGGGAGGCTCGTTCTTCGCGAAGGCGGACAGGGTCTGTCGTTCCTGCCTTTTGACATTGGCATCGGCGAACCTGGCCTCGAAGGCCGTTTGCAGTCCGCCCAGGCGGCGTATTTCGGACGAATGCGCTCCGGCCTTCCCGGCTCAACACGTTACCACGGGGGATGGTTGGCAGTGCTGGAAGAGGCGGGCTTCAGTGACCTTCGCGCCAGGACCTTTGTACTGGAGCGCGCTGGTCCCCTGGCTCCTGATGCCCTCGCGGTGGTCCTTTCCCGCCTGCGGGGAGCACAGAACCGCGAACGCCTGGGTCAAAACCTGGACGACGCCGATATTTCGACTCTCGCAATGCTCTGCGATGAGTCGGGCCAGCACTACATCGGTAATCGGAGAGACCTGCACCTCATCAGTTCGAGCTCTTTGTACGTGGCGGTTCGCGATGGGGACTAAGGGCCAGGATTTCGTGCGCCAGGAGCTCGAACCTACGATTCCGCTTGAGTTCGACTATGCCGAATCGGAGCTTCGCTACAACGCATTCATGACCCCTGCCTATCACTCGGCACTTCCGCAAATGCAGATCCAGGGCGGTTCCCATGGGTTGGACTTTGCCTGCGGACCCGGGGGACTTTTTCCGCACTTCCGGGAGTTCGCCGGGAAGAATGGCAAGGTAACCGGGCTGGATTCTTCCAGCATCCACCTCTCAGGGGCCGACCAACAGGCACAAGCAGCCGGACTGGAGTTCATCCCGTGCAAGCACGACGGCAGGGAGCGGCTTCCGTTTGAGCCCGGGAGTTTCGATTGGGCCTGGGCAGCCGATGCCATCTGGCCAAGTTACTTCTCCGACCCGGTCGCGATTGTGGCCGAGCTTGCGCGCGTGGTCAGGCCGGGAGGGACGGTTGGCGTTTTCTTCGGCAATCCCTACCGCCAGACGATGCTGCCCGGATATCCCGAATTGGAACGGCGACTGAACGAGGCCAACTGGCTCCATTGGCAGGAGCACGCAAGCCCCTCAACAGGGTCGCTGTCCATCGAGCGCACCAATGATTGGCTGGTCTCGGCGGGTCTCAAGGAGGTAGAGCTCACGGTTCACCCGATTCTCTACACGGCTCCGCTCCCCGCGCTGGCACGGCCGTACGTCGCTGACTACATCTTCGGCGAGATGCTCCCGGCAGCCGTGGATTCGAAGGGCGAGGAAGCGGGCATCGATTCGGAAATGCTAGCGTTGTGGAACCGCCTGCGAGCACCAGAGGCAGCGGACTACATCGTTGACCAGCCGGGGTACTGGTGCCTGGTAAACGGGCTGTTGGCTACCGGTCGGGTAGGTTAGGCGGTCGCCGCTCCGGGCGATCGTAGGGACGTCGCCCCCCAGCGGGTGCTACGCGCATTTTATTGCCAGTCGACGCTGAATCGCCGGGTCACGCCATCGAACTGCACTCCGGGGAGGCAGAAGGCTTCCTGGATTGCGCCGGCATTGATGAGTTCCGTGGCGCTCCCTGCCAGGAGCGGCTGCGCTTCGCGCATGAGCCACACCTGCTCGGAGGCTTGCAGGGCGAGTTCAACTTCGTGCGTCGAGATGACAATGCCAAGCCCTTCGTCCCTGGCGAGACGGCGAAGCAGGGCGAAAACCTCGACACGCCTCGGGGCATCAAGGAACGCGGTTGGTTCGTCGAGCAACATGATGCGCGGTTGTTGCGCAAGTGCGCGTGCGATCATGACGCGCTGACGCTCACCATCGCTGAGTTCGGTCATCGACCGGTCTGCGAGTTGAGCAGCACCAACTGTCTCCATCGCATCGCTCACGATTGTGATGTCTCTAGGACCGAGTCCGCCGCTCCAGCCCGTGTGCGGATAGCGTCCAAGCGAAACCACGTCGCGGGCGCTCAGGAGTCCGGCATCGATACGGTCTGTGAGCACCATTGCGAGCATCCGGGCTCGGTGCAGACGAGAGAGGGTCGCCATCGACTGACCACTCAGCAGGACGTCACCCGAAACAGCACGTTGGGCGCCGGCGAGGGTGCGAAGCAAGGTGGATTTCCCGGCGCCGTTCTGACCGAGCAGGCACACCAGCTCGCCGGGTTGGACGTCCACGTTGATGTTCGCCGTGACCACCCGTGTGCGCCGTCGAAAGGAACGGTAGCCAATACTCAACGCCCGCGTTTCCAGGAGGGCAGTCACGTTGCTATCCCTCTGCGGATGCGGAACAGAACCCAGAGAACAATCGGAGCGCCGAACAGCGCCGTGGCGGCGTTCAACGGGAGGCTCAGCGTGGTACGGGGGAGCTCGGCAACCAGCCCGCACGCGAGGCCAACAGCTGCCCCGCCCAGGATGGTGGCGGGCATCAGCCTTCGATGGTCCGATGTCCCAAGCAGGCCGCGGGCGATGTGCGGAACGGCAATGCCAAGGAACCCGATCGGGCCTGCGTAGGCGACCACTGTGCCCGCCATCAGCGCCGATGTCGCAAGTATCGCAGCACGAGCTGTGCCCACGGAAACGCCCATCGTTCGCGCATAGTTCTCGCCGAGCAGCAGTGCATTGAGTTGTTTCGTCGTGGCAACACTAAGGAGGAGGCCAGTAACGACCACGGGGATGAACACGAGAAGTTCTGACCAGGTGAGACGCTGAAAACTGCCGAAGCCCCAATCGATAAAGGCCCGAGTCCGGGCATCATCGGCAAAGTAAATGAAGACGGTCACGACCGCGTTGATGAACGCGCCCAACACCACTCCAACGATCAGCGTGACCACGGGGTCACGGGCCCACGCGGAAACCATCAACATGATTGCCAGGACCACGGCGGCGCCAGAGGCAGCAGCCACAACGATACTGCTATTGCCGAGCAGTCCCCCGGCGGCAAACGCGGCCGTAGCGCCAGCGCCCGTGAATATAACCAGCGCCACACCAAGCCCGGCGCCGGCACTCACCCCGAGGATGAACGGATCCGCAAGCGGGTTGCGAAAAACGGTCTGCATCTGCAGTCCGGAGATCGCCAGCGCCGCGCCGCACAGGACTGCCGTCAACGCGCGGGGCAACCGTAAGTCCATCACTATTGTGCGCCATGCGGGCTGCTCCGCCTCGCCGCCCAGGAGGATGGTGAGCACCTGCAATACCGGGATGTCGACAGTTCCAAGTGCGAGCGTGGCCAGGAAGAGCACGATGCACAGTACTCCGAGCAAGAGACACATCATCACCGTGCGGGTTTGCTCCCTGGGGAGAGCCTTCGCCCCTTCCTCGCCGGGCACCTCCGATACGATGGCGACTTTCAATAGACTGGTAGCAGATAGGACGGGCGGGCCGGGAAGAGCGCCCGCAATACGGGGCGGGCGTGTGGAGCAACGCTTACCCGATATGGAAACTGGTCTTCCAACTCGGCCAGGTCACGACCGCCGAAAAGCGCGTAGAGCAAGGTGGTATCTGCGAACCGGGCCTCGCCTTCATGGAGGTCCTGTTGTTGCCATGCGTCCGCAGCAATCCTCCCATGGTCGAAGCGCAGTTCCAGACCCGGGAGGTCATAGCGGCCGATTCGCAGAACTCCGGTGTAGCCGGCTTCGCTCGACATAGCCAGGCGGTGTTCGAGAGCTGGGAGAACGCGGCGCACAAAGGAAGCGATATCGGGGATTCGAAGATACCAGGCACCTCGTCGAAAGGCCGTTCCCAGGGTTTCGGGATGTCCGAAGAGATGCGGCGCGGCGTCGAAGGCCGGGTGAGCCGAGCCAAGCCACCCGAAACTCCACGTTTCCCTGCTTTCGGCGCCGGGCGGGGGTTCGTGGCGCAGCCATTGGGCAACGGAGTTTACGGCCAGGGACCAGGGAACACCCGGAGCGAGTTCGAACGCGTCGACGGAACCGTCGCGAAGGTTCATCGAGACAAATCCAACGGGCTGGTCCGCGCTCTCGAGGATAAACAGGCTCCTGACCCAACGGTTCCGCGGATCGCGCCGTTCAAGTTCGTAGAGCCAGTGGTCCTCGGTCCGGAGGTAGGCAACGCCATAGCGCCCCATGGAACTGTTGTAGGTCGCCGCGATAAATCCCGCGTCGGAAGCCGCAGCCGGACGAACCGAGAAAGGCGAGAGCGCCTGCGGGAGTTCGCCTGGGATAAAGGCCCGGACGAGACTGCGCCCGCCGTACTTTGAAATGGGGAGCTCGTAGCCAAACTTCGTGTAGTACCACGGGATGCCGTTTACGGCCGTGGCGACTTCGCCTGCCGTTTGGCTCCACTCGTGCATGATCTGTGTCTGAGCCCGAATGAGGCCGCGCTGGCGAAAGGCCACACGAGTCGAAACATGCTCGATTTCGCCGACGGGGAACGGGCATCCTTCGAGCAGCCACGAGTGGTGCGAGAGATGCTGGGAAGAAACGATCCGCCGGGTCGACGTTTCTTCCACCACCGTCATTTCGTCGCCATTGAACGTGGGGTGCGGACGTTCGAGAAGGTCGCGCACCTGGAACTCGTCAGCCTCCACGCCGGCGCCGTGGGGGTCGTCGCCATAACTCTCGGCGTGAAGTTCGACTATGGCGGAGACATCGCCTGGAGTCGCTCGACGCAATACCAGGCCTTCTCCGAGTTCAGTTGGCAGTTGGGTAGCCACTAGGGACGCACGGGCTTGAGGAAGCGAAGTTCGTGACCCGGGAGCAAGTCCGGGTGCAGCAGCGACACGATATCCTCCAGCAGCCAGTCCGCGCGCACTCCGCCTGTTGCGAAAAAATCCTCGCTGCGGCCGAAGCGGTGGAACGTGCGCCCGCCGGCGAGCGCTTCAAAGTTGGCGTTCTGGGGATTGAGCGCTATGAATTCGTCCACGGTCTCGGCGGAGGGGTCATACGCCTGGTGATACCAGAATCCGGCATCGGCTCCTGTGGCGATGGCCTGTTCCAACGGCACCTGGCTAAAGGTCTGACCGGATTCGTAGAACTGCTCCATGGGATCGGTCCCGCCTGCATCTCTCACGAGCGCGGCATGCTTCGCAAGTGCGTTGAAGCGGCCCGTTCCAAAGGTTCCCGCCGGGCTAACCGATCCAATGAGCACGGTCGGTTTCTCAGCTTGCGCAAGAGCCCGGGCTGAGAGTTCAAGGTAGCGGGACTCGATTTCGGCGAATTGCTCGTTGGCCCGGCGCTCCTCGTTGAGGAAGAGACTCAGCCATTTGAGTTGTTCGGCGGAACCGAGCGGGGTCTCCGTGAAAGGAGAGTAGTAGACGGTTGGAAGCCCGAGGGCCCTGTATTGGCGAAACACTTCCGAACTCTCGTAGGTGATGACGAGTTCCGGTGAGAGCGCAACCATCGGTTCGGGACTCGATCCGTAGTCTCCGATGAGCTCAATCTCGCCGCTTCGCGCGGCAATTGACGGGGAAAACTCTACGCCGCCGGGGGGATTCCTCCAGCCGACAATTCTGTCGGACGCGCCGAGCGCTTCGAAGGCGCCGTAGGTGCCGCCGCCAGCTTCGATCACGCGCTCTACGGGGATTTCGATGGCGATCGCCCCTGCG
The DNA here is from genome assembly GCA_964509855.1 of uncultured Anaerolineaceae bacterium. Classification (GTDB taxonomy): domain Bacteria; phylum Chloroflexota; class Dehalococcoidia; order Tepidiformales; family Tepidiformaceae; genus CAZDZP01. The sequence continues at coordinate 21,644 of CAZDZP010000004.1, forward strand.
AGGTCACCTTCAAGCGTCGGCGTTGGAGCCCCGCACTGAACGAGTACGTATGTCTCCTCAACGGTCTCGGGTTCACCAACAACGGTACCGAGCACGGTGAGGACTTTGTAGTGGCCTTCGTAGCTCACGTTCCATTCGATTGCGTGCTCAACGGTGACCTTGTCCGGGAAGTAGTCGACTCCCGGGTCGAAGTTGTCGATGCACGCGCGACTGTTCTCCGTTGGCCCCGCTACTTGCGCCGGTGTCGGCGTGGAATCGGCATCCGATGCGGAAGCCGTGTTCGTGGCGGCAGCGGGCGACGGTACCGTTGTCGCTGGCGGGGAACCGTCGCTACCGCAGGCGGCAAGGAGAATAGCGAGCCCGGCGGCAGCAGCGATGTAGTTTTTGAATCGGATGGGACCTCTTGCTGAGACTATCTCTCACTGATTCGCAGACGATACTATGTCTCACAATTTAGTGGCAAGATCGTCGATTCCGGCTTCACTCCTCTGGCGCGGCGGGGTATTGATATGTAGTATCGTATCCAGTGTCGAGAGTTAGTCTCAAAATGGCTGTGGAGACGTAAACCTATGAACCAGCCGACTCGCCGTCGCAGGCCCGACGACCAGGGTCGATCGATCTTCCGGGTGCGAGGCTAGAACCGTGGCTATTGCAATGGGCCTCCCCCTAGCCGTCGGGCTGGAACGCATCCATACGGAGTATGCTCCCCCGGCGGGACTGGGGGACGTGTGGACCAACCTGCTTTGCGAGCTGCGGCAACTCCTGTCCCTCCAGTTCTGGCTCTGGGGCCGCGACGTTCGCGATGCCGACGGAGGCAATGGACTGGTGCGCTATGGGTTTGAGCGATGCCCGGCTCCGAACGCTCCGGGACACTCCCGCTACGCGCTCTTGACCGATACTGGCCGCGTGACGCTGTGGGGATGGGGAATGGCCTGGGACAACGGCGAGCGTTTCGCACTCCTACTGCCACGCTCGTTCCGCGTTCCACAACTCATGCTCCCCGAAAGTACCAGTGACAGTTGGCGAGCTTGCGAGACTCCGCTGCCGCTTGGCCCCCTCGAAGCCAACGAGTTCACCACCATCCTCGCGAGCACGATGCCGCCGGCGCTGCGATGGATTGCTGGCTACGAATCGTGGGCTTGCGTCCATGCTGGCCGGCAAATTGAGCCAGGACATGACTTCCCCGTAATCGCCAATCGCGAAGAACTCCCAGCGCGTTGGGAGCACCTCTCCGGCGCATGCCAGGACGCTCTTCGCGGCGGCACCAGGATGTAGGCAAGGAGAAACCGATGGCAACAGTACAAACTGGCAAGCGATATTTCTGCCCGAACTGCGAGGCGGAGTTCATCGTTACCAAAGGTGGTGAAGGCACGCTCACCTGTGGCGACACGCCGCTCGAGCTGAAGAAGTAATGGCGGGTTCTGTCGGGCGGCCAACAAAAGAAAGCTTACGGAAGTCGAGGTGGTGTCGGCGCGACCGTGTCTTCGAGGCGGTCGTAGCGGACTACATCGTTGGCCAGCCGGGCTACTGGTGCCTCGTCACCGGACTGTTGGCTACCGGCCGCGTGTCGTAGAGCGAGACTGTTTTCGCTGCTCGGCCCGGAGATCCTCGGTTCTCCGGCCGAGTCGTCGCGGAAAGATCCCAAACGGTCAGAACCTTCCCCGAGGGCGATTAGTCGTCCAAGTCATCACGGTCAATCGGTAGGACCTGCCGGCCTCGATACATGCCGCATGTGGTGCAGGCAGTGTGTGAAATGCGGGGACCCTGACAGTTGCCTGGGCCGAAGGGGCACCAGGACGGCCCCTGGACGACGTGAGGGAGCTTCATGCGGAGGTGACTCCGGCGCTTGCCCTTCTTGGTGTTGGGAGTCTTTCGTTTCGGTAGCGGTGGCATGGACGCCGGTCTCCATGTTTCAAAGTGTGATAACGCCGGGGCGTCCCACCCGGACGGCGGTGAATCGCCAGGTGGTCCTTAGTTGATACTACGTACCAATACTAGCAGGGAAGGGCTGTGCCGTAAACGAAGGATTCCGATTGCGTAACTGAGCCCGAACTTGGGACATGGGTTCTCGCTTTTGCCCGTGTGGAGTCGCGCTGAGGGGCGCAGCGAGAACGCCGGCATGCCATGCCTCTTTCGCGTTCGTGGACCACTTCCCAATGACTGGCTATGGCGCCACGTCTACTGCTGTGCTGCATGCGTCAAGCGCTGCGGTAATCGCGACCCGGTCTAGACCACGCCCAATCAAGACCAGCTCAGTGTCGGGATCATCTGGTCTGCCGCTACCCAGGTTAACCACCATGGGACGGTGCGCGTTCCCCGCCAGGTGTTCCTGTTCTCCCGGCGGAAGCTCGGTGAAATCCGCCAGGTCGTCGAGTGTGCAACTGTCCCCGGCCTGGTTGAAGAGGGCAGGTGGCCTACCGGCGAATTCGATGAATCCCTTGCTTCGCATTACTCCAGGCGGCCACCCGTTTTCCAGAAATTCGAGGAACGCATCGTAGTCGAAAGGTGCACGCGAGCGGTAAACAAAACTCTGGAAGCCGTACTCCTCGACCTCACTGGTCGATTGGTTCCATTCTTTCTCCCAGTCCTCGTCCTCCATCCCCCGGTCGTAGTCGTACAGTTTGCGCTCTAACAGGAGTTCCGGATCGATGCGTCCGTAGGCGCTTCGATAGATGCGCGCTCGACCGTTGATCTTGGAGATGAACTGTTCGAGTTCATCCGCAGCGGATTGAGAAACGAGGTCCGTCTTGTTGATGACCACGATGTCGGCGAATTCAACCTGGTCGATCAGAAGTGGGGCCAAGGGAGCAACCAGGTCGTTGCCTTCACTGTCCTCGATGAGGCCTTCCTCCTGGTAGAGCTTCCAGAACGACGTCGGATCGACCACCGTGATGACGCTGTCGAGCACAACGTTCTGCATGCCCTCCATATAGAACGTCTGCGCAATCGGCATGGGCTCCCCAATGCCGGTGCTTTCAATAAGGATGTACTCGAGACCCGGTACAGAACTCAGGTCACGCAGCTCGACCAACAGATCCTCGCGCAAGGTGCAGCAGATGCACCCGTTGGTCATCTCAACGAGACGCTCCGTAGTATGGCGTACGAGCCGGGCATCGACATTGATGGCGCCGAACTCGTTCACGATTACTGCAATCTTGCGGCCGTGGTTGGCTGAAAGCAGATGGTTGACGAGCGTTGTTTTTCCACTGCCCAGGAAGCCCACCAGCACGCCTACCGGTATGGCACCGTCCGATGGTGGTTCGTAGGCAAAGATTCCGTCCTGCATCCAATCCCCCTTGTGGCGGTCCGTTCGAGGAGTCGGCCTTTGCGTGAATGATACTTCGTATCATCACTCTAGTCACTCTTCGCCCCGGGCGCCCACCAGCCCCAATCGCCAACGTTCGACAGCCCCGCAATCGGTGGACCTTGACTGTGATCGATGAGACTCGGTATCGTCCGCGTTTGCGATTTAGTATCATCCTCAGGAGCTATCGTGTTTCAACTCATTAGCGGTCGAGCAAGCACCGGCCGCCTTGCTTTCGCATTCATCGTCATCGTCGCGATCATGGCATTCCCAACGGCAATTGCCGCCTCAACGTCGCCCGGAACCCCAGCGATGCCCGGCACCGTTGCCAACCAGGCGGCAGGTCAAGGCGAACTCGAGTTCTCGTCGGTTCACTTTCCCGATGCCAGCGCATCACAGGCTCGGGCGATAAACAGTTCGGGTGACATTGTCGGCTGGTACCAGGCTGCACCCGGGCTCCGCAAGGGGTACTTGCTAACCGGCGGAAACTACACGCCAGTTGCAGTAGATGGGGCAACAACGACGTTCGCCTTTTCTATCAACGATCAAGGTGACATCGTTGGTGACTTCACCGGGGACGACGGGCGCAAGGGCTTTCGCCTCTCCGGTGGGACATATGCTGTGCTGGAATACCCGGGCGCAACCGTAACCTCGCTTGCAGGCATCAACAACAGCGGCCAAATCGTCGGATTCCAGACATCAGACGGCGTCGACCAAGCGTTTCAGTTCGAGGGAGGATCGTATTCGCCGATCGTGATCGAGGGTGCGGCGAAATCCTATGCCAACGCGATCAACAACGCAGGCCAAGTCGCGGGGTGGTACATCGACGCTGATGAAGTCGGGCGTGGATTCATCTACGACCTGGCAACAGGTGCTACAACTACTCTTGAGTTCCCGGGCGCGACGCAGACAGGTGCCTTTGGCATCAACGACGCAGGTGACGTGGTTGGCTTTTACGACAATACTGAAGGTCAACGCCACGGGTTCCTCTACGCCGAGGGCACCTACTCTGCTGTCCACTATCCGGGGGCCGAGACTTCGACCACGATCGGCATCAACAATGCCGGGACCATCGTTGGCTTGTACGGGCCCATTCCCGAACGCCGTGGATTCGTCGCAGTTCGTAGCGCAGCAGCGACTCCCACGGTAACGGCAACTCCAACCACAACGGCAACTCCGGAACCCGCCGGAACGCCTGTACGGCCCGCACCGGCGCCGCCAGCGACGGGAAGTGGTTCCATTGCGGACCAGCGAACCGTCGATAGTTACTTGCCGGTCGTCATCGGGATGCTAGCAGTGAGTCTCCTTCTCGCTGGCCTGCGTTCTGGCATCAGGCACCGCTAACTCACCGGTTCGGACGAGCAAAGGACTTCTCGGCAAGCCGAGGGGAGGGATGGGTCAGCCGAGAGGCAAGCCTCCCTCCCCTGGTCGCAAGGAGTTCAACGAACGTGGCGTTAGCTTGCGGCGAGGAGACCGGCTGTGGCCCCTGACTGGTTATCGCCCTCATCGGCCGGTGGGCTCGCGGTCGCCGGAATGACTGCGGTGGCGGTGGTGGGAGTGCTCGCCGGCTGGTGCCTTCGCTCGCAGCGAGCATTGACTCTGCTCACTACCGTCGCAGTCGGCGGGATCGTCTTCCAGCTAGTGCATGCTATCGAGCACGCGGCGCAACTCGCCTACTGGATGATCCACCCCGCCGACGCGCCATGGCTTACTCCCTGGGCCGCCAGCGCCGTGGAAGGTCTCAGATGGATGTGCGGTCCCCTGCCGAACAAGGCGCCCGCGCTCGGCACAGAGAAGCTCCATCTGCTCGGCAACACCATCTTCCTGGGTGCAGTGGTGGCGGTCGCCCTACTGACTGTCCGTGCCGGCCGGCAACTGAAGCAGGTCGCCGGGCTCCGAGCGGTCGTTGCCATCCAAGGTTTCCATGTTTTTGAGCACATCATGCTGACAGCTTCAGTCGCAACTGGCTATGCAGCCATCGGGCTCTCTACTGGCTTCGGACAGCTGAACGGCGATAGCCTCATCGCCTATCGCGTGTGGTTTCATTTCCTCATCAACCTCGCCGCCACCGCCTGTTTGTGCGTCGCGATGGTGTCACTGCATCGACAGGGCCTCATGGTCTGGCCGACCCTGCCACTCCGCTTCGAGCGAATCATTGGCATCGTCTTCTTGCGCCATCGCCGCGTGACATAGGCGAGACTGATCGGGCCTCATCGCCCGAGGTGCGTCCGGGCGGAGGCCGCCAGCGTCTCAACGTGCGGTCCGCCCGGGCTCGGGTCGTGGGCTAGTGTTCGTCGTAGTGGTCGCCGTGCCGGGCGTGACGATGCTGGTCGTGAACGTAATCTACATGGTCGCCATGTTCGACAGTCGGGTGGCCGCAGTCCGCATCATGTTCGTGACTGTGCACTTCGGCCGGGACATGAGCCTCGAACGAGTCGCAATCGTCCCAGTGGCCTTCGTGGTCGTGGTGTGCGTGGCCATCGTGGAGGTAGTCGGTGTGGCTTTCGTGCGAAACGCTGGCGTGGCCGCAGCCGTCGCCGTGCAGGTGAGTATGGTTTTCGTGGACTGCGTGAGTCATGGTTTTCTCCGTTCTTGAGCGTGGGCGGTCGCATCTGCGACAAGCTGTGCGATGTGGCCATCGGAGAGCGAGTACTGCATCTCCGTGCCGTTTCGTTGGGCGGCCACGAGGTTTGTGCTCCGCAGCACCCGGAGGTGCTGGGAAACGAGTGGCTGCGGGAGGCCGAGTTCGTCCACCAGTTCGTGAACGCAGCGTGGTCCTTCGTTCAGCCTGGTAAGAATGGCAAGGCGTACCCGGTTGGCCAGCGCGCGGAAGAGCTCTTCCACAGGGGCGAGTTCGTCGTGATGCATCTCCTTTATATTAGGACATGCGCATAACCGCATGCAAGCCGGGAACAGCAGGTCTTTCCGCAAGGTTCAGAATGGACAAAGAGGGTCTGACTACAGGCCAGCGATCACGGCTCCCCAGGCGAGCACGAAGGAAACGGCGAACGCGTACCCCAGTTGACGGGAGACCATCGCCGCAACGAAGTGGTAGCCGAGTTCTCGGGCGATCGAGAGTGCTGTAACAAGGCACGGCAGCATCACGCCTGCAAGGTAGACGGCCACAAGAAGTTGCATGGCGCTCAGCTGGACGAGCGCGGCGTCGCTGCCGAACAGGAGGATGCCGTCCTTGCGGATTGCGGCGAGCACCATTGGCAGGGCCGTCTCTCCCGGCAAGCCGAAGATGCCCATCGCCGGGCCCAGTACCGCGGCGCTACCTTCCAGCGCGCCCGTCCAGGCGAGCAGGGACGCGGCGACCGTAATGAGAAAAAAGACAGGGAGCGCAAGGCGGAAGAATTCGAAGATGGTGTCGCGCCCTTCGCGCCAGACATCGGCGAACGAGGGCCACACGAGGAACGAGCGCCG
>CAZDZP010000005.1:0-27870 GCA_964509855.1 uncultured Anaerolineaceae bacterium
CCAATCACCTGGACGGGGCCATTGCCGCGAAGTCCGCTTCGTTGGCCGGGGGCGCCGGGCTCGCGGTCTCGGCGCACCTGCTTCAGCGCGACGCGGTCGAACAGGCCGTGGCGGATACGGTCCAGCGCTTCGGGCGGCTCGATGTCCTCGTCGCCAACGCCACGTGGTTCATCCCGAATGACCCATTCGAAAGCGGCGACCACGAATGGCAGCGCATTGTCGAACGCAACCTGCGCGCGCAGGTGCACGCCGTCGAGGCGGTCATTCCCCAGATGCGCAAACAGGGCTACGGCAAAATCATCATCATGGCGAGCGTCGCGGGTCAGATGGGCATGCCCGGCTACAGCTACTACTGCATGGCCAAGGCTGGTGAGATCGGCTACATGCGTGCCATGGCGCGAGAACTTGGCAGCCTGGGGATACGCGTCAACGCCATCGCGCCAGGTGGCGTGAATCTCTTCGACTACGACGAAGACGCGCAACAGCGAATCGCCTCGCAATTGCCGGTCGGTCGTGTTGGAACCGTCGACGAACTCGCCTCAATGGCGGTCTATCTTGCCTCGGCCGAAAGCGACTTCGTTACCGGCCAGGTCTTTCGATTGGATGGAGGACTCATCAATGCCTGATTACCCGGGACCTTTTCCCCTTGAGAACGATTCGCTTGCCGCCGAGATCGGCGAACTCCTGGTGGCTCGCGGCGAAAAAGTGGCGGTCTCCGAAACGACCGCTGGGGGGCTCATTTCGGCCCGAATGCTCAGCGTGCCTGCGGCTTCGCGCTGGTTCGACGGAGGGCTCGTTCCCTACGCCGGCGCCCATCGCTGGGAGCAGATGGAACTCGACCGGGAAATCGCCCGCGAACACGGCGCGGTCAGCCCCCAGTGGGTTGCCGCAACAGCGGAGGGCCTTCGCAAAGCGATGGGCTGTGCGTGGAGCGTGGCCGAAAGCGGCATCGCCGGCCCACAGGGAAGCCGCCGTTCGCCGAAACCGGTTGGATCAGTTGCGATAGCGGTGTCGGGCCCGGGTGAGACGATTACCGAAGAGATCGTGTTCCCCGGCACGCGTGTCGAGGTGATGCGCCAGATCAGCGAACGCGTGCTGGAGATGCTGAAGGCGCAGGTCGAAGCTGCCGGCTAGTCGAAGCTAGTACACGTCGAAAAGCTGGAAGCGAGGTCCGTCTTTGCAGCACAGCTTCACGCCGTGGTGCTTCGTGAAGACGCCGCAGCCGTAGCACATGCCCCAGCCACAGGGCATGTTTTCTTCCATCAGGATTTCCGGGCTTTGCCGCCTGCCGTTGTGGCGAAGCACGTTGGCCAGGCTTTCGAACATGGGGTTCGGCCCGCAAGCGTAGATGCGGCTCGCCCACTCCTGGTACTGCCCAAGGTGCTGCGTAACGAAGCCCTTCGGCCCAGCCGTTCCGTCCTCGGTTACAACGACGTATTCCACTTCGCGCGGCCATTCCTCGGCCGGGAGTAGCGCGGCCTCGGTTCGCGCGCCCATCATGGCAACGACCGAATGCCCGCCGGCAACTGACCTCTCCGCCATATCCACCATCGGCGCGATTCCAACGCCGCCGCCAACGAGGAGCAGGTTGCCGCGTTCTTCCGGCATGCGGAGTCCGTTGCCCAGCGGCCCGTAGATGCGGACAGCCTCGCCCCGCACCCGCTTCGAAAGCCACTCCGTTCCCCGGCCGATGCGCGAATAGAGTAGCGCGAAGCGGTCCTCTTCCACCTTGTAGTAGCTGAAGGCGCGGGCGAACATCGGCTCACCGCCTTCGAACGCGCAATGCACCATCACGAATTGCCCGGGTTGCGTTTTCGCTGACAGCCCGGGTGCGTGGAACCAGGCGCGGAAAGTGTCGCGGTAGATTTCCTCGTTGGAGAGCACTGTCGCCTCTTCGATGATCATCCTTCGAGGTACTCCCGCAGAGTGGCCACGTTGTATTCGACCGGGTTCGCCAGCGCCTCGATAGCCGCCCGCGCCGTGTCGAGCGATGTGAAGCAAGGGATGCGTTTTTCCGCAGCCGCGCGGCGGATATGGAAGCCGTCGCGTAGCGAGTTTGTGATGCGCCCTTCGGTGGAGTTGATGACGCACTGCACGGTGCCGTCGCGAATCACATCGACAACGTTCGGGTGCTCGCCCGAAAGCACCTTTGTGACCGTCGTGACCGGGTAACCGAGGCCCTCCACCAGTTTGCTTGTGCCCTCCGTAGCGAACAGCCGATAGCCCGTCTTCGCGAGGGTGTGAATCAATGGCATCGCTTCGGTCTTCGTACGGTCGCTGATGCTGAGCAGCACGGCTCCCTCCGGTGGCAGCGCAATGTCCGAAGCAACCAGCGCCTTGTAGAGCGCGCCTTCGAAGGTCCGGTCGATGCCCATCACTTCGCCGGTGCTCTTCATTTCGGGGCCAAGGTGCGTATCAACGTCAACGAGCTTCGACATCGAAAAGACAGGCGCCTTGACCGCGACCAACGCTGGCTCTGGCCAAATCCCACCCTCGTAGCCCAGGTCTTTCAGCTTTTCGCCCACCATCGCGCGCACCGCGAGGTTCACCATTGGCACGCCGGTCACCTTGGAGATGAAGGGCACGGTGCGGCTGGCACGTGGGTTTACTTCCAGCACGAAGATGCGGGGGGCCTCGCCGGTTTGCCGCGGCAGCACAACGTATTGGATGTTGGTCAACCCGATTGCGCCCAGCCCCAGGACGATGCGCTCGGTGTAGTCCTGGAGCGTTGCCCGCTCGTCCTCGGCCAGGTTGCGCGGCGGGTACACCGCCATTGAGTCGCCGGAGTGCACGCCAGCACGCTCGATGTGCTCCATGATGCCGGGGATGAGTACGGTCTCGCCGTCGCAGATTGCGTCGACTTCCACTTCCCGCCCGTCCAGGTACTTGTCCACGAGGATGGGCTTGCCTTCGGCCGCCGCGACAGCGTTGGCGAGGAAGGTCACCATCTCAGAAGCGTTCTGAACAATCTCCATGGCGCGGCCACCGAGAACGAACGAGGGCCGCACGACGATGGGGTAGCCGATGGTCTGCGCCGTTTTGAGCGCCTCCTCGAGCGTGCGGACAGCGGCGCCCGGCGGTTGGGGGATCCCTAGCCCCTGCAGGAAGCGTTCGAACAGCCCACGGTCTTCAGCGGTTTCAATTGCGCCCGCGCTGGAGCCGATGATGGGAAGCCCGCTTCGGCGAAGCGGCTCGGCAAGGTTAATCGCCGTCTGCCCGCCAAACTGCGCGATGGAAGGGGGAATCTGTCCGTCGTCGCCGGCCTCGTTTTCGAGAATGTCGCGAACGGCTTCCTCGTCAAGCGGCTCGAAGTAGAGCCGGTCGCTCGTGTCAAAGTCGGTTGACACCGTTTCCGGGTTGGAGTTGACCATGATCGCCCGGCGCCCGGTTTGCTGAAGCGCCCAGGCTGCGTGCACGCTCGCGTAGTCGAACTCGATGCCCTGCCCGATGCGAATGGGGCCGCTTCCCACGACCAGCGCGGACGAGTCCGTCCCGGCGAGGGCCTCGTTCTCCTGTTCGTAGGAGCTGTAGAAGTAGGGCGTGGCGGCGTCGAACTCGGCCGCGCAGGTGTCCACCATCTTGTAAACAGGTCGCAAGCCGGATTCGTGTCGCATTTCGCGGACCTGTTCCGGCAAGCGGTCCGCCAACTGGCCGATCATCTCGTCGCTGAACCCAAGCCGCTTCGCATCGTAGAGAAGGTCGTGCGTCAGCGGTTCGCCGAGCAGACGCCTTTCCATGCGGACGATGGTCTGCAGCCGTTCCAGGAACCAGTGGTCGATGCCCGTTTCAACGGCGAGATCGTTCATGTCCATATCGCGGCGGAGTGCGGCCATCACGGCCCAGATGCGCTCGTCGTGGGCGTGCAGCGGGAGCTTTTCCCCATCGCGCCATTCCGCTCGTTCCCAAAGGAGACTTCGCCCGCCGATTTCAAGCGAGCGCACCGCCTTGATCAGTGCCGCTTCGAACGTGCGGTCGATGGCCATCACCTCGCCAGTGGCCTTCATCTGGGTGCCCAGCCGCCGGTCGCCAAGGTGGAACTTATCGAAGGGCCATCGGGGAATCTTGACCACGCAGTAGTCCAGCGCGGGCTCAAATGCGGCCGTGGTCTTCTGCGTCACCGCGTTCGGGATCTGATCGAGCGTCTTGCCCGCGGCAATTTTCCCTGCGACCCGGGCGATGGGATAACCGGTCGCCTTGGACGCCAGCGCCGACGAACGGGAGACCCTGGGATTCACTTCGATCACGTAGTAAGGGAGCGGGTCGTCGAGACTGCCATCCCAGTTTCGAACGTCCTTGCGCGGCGCCAGCGTGAACTGCACGTTGCAGCCGCCTTCAATGCCAAGCTCATCGATGATCTTCAGTGCTGCGCTCCGAAGCATCTGGTAGTCCTTGTCGCTCAGCGTCTGCGACGGCGCGACCACGATGGAGTCCCCGGTGTGGACGCCCATCGGGTCGAAGTTCTCCATGTTGCAGATGGTGATGCAGTTGCCTGCGCTGTCACGCATCACCTCGTATTCGACTTCCTTCCAGCCGATGAGGTTCTTTTCAACCAGTACCTGTGTGATCGGGCTGGCCGAGAGTCCGCTTCCGCCCACGGTAGCCACTTCCTCCATGGTGAAGGCCATGCCCCCACCGGTGCCGCCGAGCGTGTAGGCGGGCCTGACGACCACGGGGAGCCCGATGCTTTCCGCCGCGGCGAGGCATTCCTCCACCGTGTGGCAGATGTGGCTTTCGAGGATGGGCTGGTCCAACTTGCGCAGCATCTCAAGAAACAACTCGCGGTCTTCGGCGCGGCGGATGGCAGTCAGCGGAGTGCCCAGCAGGCGAACGTTGTACTTTTCCAGGATGCCGGCTTCCGCGAGGGCCATCGCAAGGTTGAGCCCGGTCTGACCCCCCAGCGTTGGCAACAACCCCTCGGGACGCTCCTTCGCGATGATGCGTTCAACTACTTCCACTGTGAGCGGCTCGATGTAAACAGCGTCCGCGACTTCCAGGTCGGTCATGATCGTGGCCGGGTTGGAGTTCACGAGGATGCTGCGGATCCCTTCTTCGCGCATGGACTTACAGGCCTGCGTGCCCGCGTAGTCGAACTCAGCCGCCTGGCCGATAACGATCGGCCCCGATCCCAAAATGAGCACGCTCTCCGGTTTGCTCATGAAACTCTGTCTCCTCTGGGCATGGCGCCAATGGTCTTCAAAATCGGTTCCCGGAACGGGCGAATAGCGAGCAGGAGCAGGGTCAGCGGAAGGAAGATCCACACCCCCGCGAGGTTGAGGAACAGGACCGACAGCAGGAGGCCCACTGTCGCTCCGAGCACGAGCGCGTACCCAATTCGGACCGCTATGTACTGGCTTTCACGCAGCAAGGCAATTCCCAGCAGGAACACCACGAGCGCAGCGAACGCGAGGGTCCCCGCGAAAATCCGCGCGAGTCCGGGGCCAGCCTCGCCTTCGGCTATCGCATCGCCAACGAAGCTGGCGGCAAAGAAGACCGCGGCCATTGCCCACCCGGCGAAGGCGAATGCCATCATTACGTCCGGCAACGAGCCGCTTCGTGGTCGGCGTCGAACCGGTGCATTCACTCTTGGCGCACGGCGTTGGCCCCGCGCCTGTCCGGCGTGCGGCATAGCTACTCCTGCTTCGCTCACCCTACAGCGGGAGCTCGAAGGACATGTCGGGGTTGCGCAAGGGCACCATCGCTCCAATCGAGGAGAGGAAGCTCAGTGCCGGTTCGTTGTTGTCAGGCAGGCGGCCACGAATCCGCCTGTATCCCACCTCGCGTGCGAAGGCGATCAATTCGTCGGCCATGTCCGTGGCCAGCCCGCGTCGGCGGTGGTCCGGTGCCACCCACACGCCAAGCACAGCGGTATCGGGCTCGGTGGTGTTGAAGTCGATGGAGCCAAAGGCAACGGGAATGCTCCCGTCGTAGGCCACAATGAGTGTTCCCTGGTCGCCCAGCCGCTTCACCCAGTCGCGGGCGTGGTCTTCGTTGAAGTCTGCCGGGAGTCCCACGTTGTCGGCGCCGAGAGAACGTGCAATGTCGGCAATCGCCTTGCAGTCCTCGCCGGTTGCTCGCCGGAATTCACTGTTTCGTGTCACGCGATTCCTCCTCGCACTGTGGCGACCATGTCCATGAACTGGTCGAAAATGTCGTCACTATCCAGCGGTCCAGGGCTGGCCTCGGAATGATACTGGATGGTGAGGAGTGGCTCGGTCTCCATCGCCAGCCCTTCCACCGTGTTGTCGTTCAGGTTAATGCGGCGCACCACAGCTCCGTGGCTCAATCCGTCCGGTTCGACAGCGTAACCGTGGTTTTGCGCCGTGATGGTCACCTTGCCGGTCTTGAGGTCCTGAACAGGGTGGTTCCCGCCGCGGTGGCCGAAGGGAAGCTTGAACGTTCCCGCTCCCAGTGCTCGCGCGGCAACCTGGTGACCAAGGCAAATGCCAAGAATCGGAGCCTTCCCGATGAGCTTCCCCGTCTCCACAACCATCGCATCAAGCAGGCGAGGGTCGCCCGGGCCAGGGGAAAGAACGATGCCATCGGGCCGAATGCTGAGCAGTTCTTCCGCGGTGGCGCGCGCCGGGAACACCACGATTTCCGCGCCGCGCTTTGCCAGCGAACGCATGATGTTTCGCTTCACGCCACCGTCCAGGAGCGCGATGCGCTGCCTCGGCAGATCGTCGCGACGTTGGGAACCAGTCCAGTCGTAGCGTTCGCGAGTTGTCACAGTGTCGACCCAGTTGGTGTTGTCATAACTGGGGAGGCCGGCGACTCGCGCCAGGGCTGACTCGGGCGCCTCATTGGTCGTGATGGAGCCGAGCATCACGCCCTCGCGGCGGATGCGGCGGGTGAGCGCTCGAGTATCCACTCCTTCAATCGCTACCACGTTGCGTTCCACCAGGAAGTCGCTGAGCAATCTCGCCGAGCGAGGGTGGCTGGCGAAGTCGGCGGCTTCCCGGACAATGAGGCCGGTCGGCTGGATTCGGTCCGATTCCTCGACAGCCTCATCGATGCCGTAGTTACCGATCATCGGGTAGGTGAGCGTGAGCAGCTGGCCCGCGTAGGACGGGTCGGTCAGCATCTCCTGGTAGCCGGTCATGGACGTGTTGAAGACGACTTCGCCGTCGGCGCGGCCAGGTGCGCCAACGCTGCGCCCTGGAAAGACGGAGCCGTCAGCCAGTACGACGTAGGCGTTAGACATGTGCGGGCGCCTCCATCGTTAAACCTCCCCGGGAGACGACGCCGGCGACGCTACCGCGCAAAGCCGTTCCTCCCAGGGGAGTGTTCTTTCCCTTGGACACAAACGAGGCAGAGTCAACGACCCAACTCCGGCTCGGGTCAAGAAGGGCGATGTCCGCCGTTCCGCCTTCGCGTAGCTCGCCAATGCCGGGCACCAGCCCGTTAAGGGAGAAGGCGCGAACGGGTCCCTTCGTTAGCGCCTCGATAGCTCGTTCCAACTGCAATTCCCCCCTTGCGACCTGCTCCATGATGGTCCCGGCGGCTGTCTCGAAACAGCTAATGCCGGGCGCTGCGAGGTCGAATTCACACAACTTGTCTTCGATGGCGTGCGGTGCGTGGTCCGTCGCAATGGCATCGATGATCCCGGCGTTGAGCGCTGTCACCAGCGCCTGCCGGTCCGCCTCCGTGCGAAGCGGTGGGTTGACCCGTGCGTTGGTGTCGTACGCAGGCTCGGCGCCGTTCCCGAACACCGCATCCTCCGTGAGGAAGAGGTGACTGGGCGTGACTTCGCAGGTCACCCGCACTCCCCGCTGCTTGGCCTCCGCTATCAGTTCGACAGCGCGTGCCGTGCTCACGTGTGCCACATGGAGCCGCGCGCCCGTGGCTTCGGCAAGCGCGAGGTCGCGGGCAATGGCTGAAATCTCGGCAGCGGGAGGCTGCCCTGCAAGCCCGAGACGCTCGCTCACCCGTCCTTCGTTGATGACTCCACCGCCGTTAAGGACCGGGTCGTCACTGTGCTCGGAAACAGGCAGGCCGCGATCCGCAAGGTGCTCCATGGCGTGTCGCATCAACTGTGCGTCGGCCACGGGGTCACCATCGTCACTGAAGGCAACGCACCCCGCGTCGGCAAGCTCGCCAATCTCGGCGAGTTCAGTCCCCTTGCGGCCCTTCGTGACGCAGCCGATGGCGAAGACTCGCACGGCCGCATCGCGCGCGATACGCTCCAGCAGGTCACGCAGCACGGGCGCAGAGTCGGGCGCCGGAGACGTGTTCGGCATCGCGCAAATGGTGGTGAATCCACCCTTAAGCGCAGCGGCGGTCTCGCTGGCGATCGTGCCCTTTTGTTCGAAGCCCGGTTCGCGCAGGTGCGCGTGCAGGTCTACAAATCCCGGCACGACGAACAGCCCACTTGCGTCCACGACCCTCGCGCCATCTGCCGAAACATCGTCCGCGCTAATGCGCGCAATGGTGTTTCCTTCGACCAGAACCGAGCCCGTGAAGTCGAAGCCATTGCCGGGATCGAAGATTCGTCCACCTCGGATAAGCAGTCGCTCGCTCATCGGTGTCGTGCCCCTGCCATCAGGAAAAGTACCGCCATGCGCAATGCCACTCCGTTTGCTACCTGTTCTTCGATCACGCTGAGCGCCGATTGGGCCACAGCGGGGGTGAGTTCTACACCCACGTTCATTGGGCCCGGGTGCATCAGAAGCGCTCCTTCGTTGGCCCGGGCAAAGCGATCTTCGGTGACCTGGTAGCCGCGTATATAGTCACGAATCGAGGGGACGAGTCCCTTCTGCTGCCGCTCCTTTTGCATGCGCAGCGCCATGACCACGTCCGCACCGCTTATCGCTTCGTCAATGTTGGTTGTCACTGAAACACGCCGGTTTTCCAGTTCGCCTGTCGCCAGCGTGGACGGCAGGAGCGTGCGCGGACCGCAGAGCGTTACCGTGGCCCCTTCCGCGAGCAGCAGCCAGATGTTCGAACGCGCCACGCGGCTGTGACGAACGTCCCCAATGATCGCGACTTTGCGCCCTTCGAGGCTGCCGAGATGGCGCCGCATCGTGAACAGGTCGAGCAGCGCCTGGGTCGGATGCGCGTGTTGTCCGTCGCCCCCGTTGATGATCCCCGCTCGCGAGTGTTGCGCAGCCAGGTATGGCGCCCCGGCAGCATGATGCCGCATCACGACAAGGTCGGCGCCTACGGCTTCGAGCGTCCGTACGGTGTCGATGAGGGTTTCGCCCTTCTCCACGCTGCTCCCGGAGGCGGTCAGGTTCACAACGTCGGCGCCAAGCGCCTTCCCGGCGACTTCGAAGCTCGCCCGGGTACGGGTGCTCTGCTCGTAGAACAACGTGACGATGGTCGTACCCCGCAGACTCGCGACCTTGTTCATTGGGCGAGACCGCACCTCGCGCATCGCGGCGGTCGTCTCCATCAAGAGTTCGATCTCCGCGTGCGTAAGGACATCCGTATCGAGAAGGTCCTTGCGCTTCCACAGGTTGTCGCTCGCGACGATTTCGGCAGTGGCTTCGCCAGCTTCTGGGACGGTCATTGCGGTCGCCCCTTCTCGACGAGGTAGACGCCGTCTTCGCCGTCGAGTTCCATCACGCGCACCTGCACATCCTGCGTAGGGGACGTAGGCACGTTCTTGCCCACGAAATCCGGCCGGATCGGCAGTTCGCGATGGCCCCGGTCGACGATCACCGCGAGACGGACGCGGGCCGGCCGCCCGTGGTCGAGCAGCGCCTCCATCGCGGCGCGAACGCTGCGACCCGTGAAGAGCACATCGTCGACCAGCACAACGGTCTTGTCGTCGATAGCTACAGGGATATCGCTCGGGCGTACGCGGGGCATTGCCGCTCCACGCCCGAGGTCATCCCTGTAGAGCCCGATATCAAGGCTGCCAACGGGCACGTCAACGTTTTCGAATGCTCGAATCTCGGATGCCAATCGCTTCGCCAGCGGGAATCCGCGTGAAAGCAACCCCACGAGCACGAGGCCCTCGGATCCCCTGTTGTTCTCCACGATTTCGTGTGCGAGCCGCCGCAATGTGCGTGGAAGCTGTTGCGAATCGAGCAGTGGGGCGGTCATAGAAAACGCCTCCCCCGGGGTCCAGGGCAGGCGCGCAAGGTGGTATTCAATCCGCTGGTCATTCCAGCGCCTCCACTCTTCGCAGCCTCTCGGGACTGCTTTAAAGAGCACTTGGAGAATACCGCGCCACCTCACCAACCGCAACGGATTTGCGTGTGCATTTCGGAGATTCGGCCTAAGAGAGCCTTGCTCCTATACTCCGCCTCTGCGCGACCCCCGAGACAACCAATCGGCAACACCTGACAATGAGCCGGCAAGGAGCACGCGTGAGCGAGAGCGTGAACCCGACAGAGGCCCCTTCCGACGCTGACGTGCGCGAGCGAATATTTTCGAGCGCCCTGCGTCATTTCTCGTCCAAGGGCTACGCAGCAACGTCGCTGCGCGAGATTGCGGATGATGCCCGCACGACGAAGCCGATGATTTACTACTACTTCGGCTCGAAGGAAGGCCTCTACGGGAGCATCGTTCGCCAGATTCTCGAAGATATGGCTGCGAGTATTCGAGTCCACATCGATCCCTCTCGCGACCACTCCGAACAAGTTTTGCTCTACTGCGAGCGGTACATCGACTACTTCTTGGCCCAGGAAGACATCATTGCGCTCGTTCTTCGCGAGGTCTTCGGTCTTGGCGGAGCGTCCATGGACACCTTTGCCGAAGCGCTTGGCATGGAAGTGCGCCGGCCGCTGGATGAAGTGCTCAGAGCTGGCATCGAGGCCGGGGCCTTCGACACCGAGCACGTGACCTCCTGCGCTGCCGCCATCACCGGGATCATGAACATGTTCATTCTCGCGCACGTGTTCGGTGGCGCCCCGATCGACCGCGAAACACCCCTTCAGCAGGTGGGCTATTACGTCCGCGGCCTGGAACGTTCGAAAAACTAGCCGCTTCCCCCTATCGGAACGCCACTTCCCGGCCGTTTCTCTAAGTAGGCAGGGATACGAACGTGACCAAACGTCCACTTATCGACTACTACAAGACGCTCGCGGTGCCGCCCGAGGCTGACCTCATAGGAATTGAAAACGCATACGTGCGGCTAAGCGACGAGTTGGTACGCGAGGCAGCCGATGACGACGGCGCAAACCGTGCCCTGGCACGCCTGAACGAGGCCTACACCGTCCTTGCGAACCCGGAGTCACGGCGACTCTACGATCGGGTCCTCTTTGCGAAAGAATACGAAGAACTCGAACGACGGCTTCGCGCCGTCGAGCGCCGCGCTGCCGTCGCACGCTGGACGCTCGTTGGTGCGCTTGGCCTCATCGTCACCGCACAGGCCGTAACTCTTGCCTACCTAGGCTGGGACAGCATTTCGGGCATCGTTGAGACGGTGCTCGGCCCTCTCTATCCCGGGTCCGCCGGATAGCTACGTTCCCGCCGCCACTATTGCGGCCGCTTCGTCTGCCAGTTCGGCCTGCATTTCCGCGTAGGGCGTGATCGTATCGATGAGGTTCACGCGACTGTCGAGCCGCTTCTGCAGCCCGCTCATCAAGCCAATAACCCGGAAAATCAGCAGTATGTCCGGCGGAATCTCCGTCACAGGATTCTCTTGCAGGATTCGGGCCAACCGTTCGTTCACTTCCGGCATGACGTCGTTGTCGATGTAAGGCTTGCTTTCCGGTCCTGACGACTCGAAGAACGACATCCCGAGCGCAATGAGCGACTCGGGGCTGTCCTTTTTCGTTCGGAAGCCAATGTTGCGGAAAGCGTCCACCATTCCGTCCGGGTCCTGCGACATAATGGCGAGCGTGAGCCGCGCGTAGTTCAGCCGGAAATTTGGCGGAAGGGACTTGGCGAGCCCGAAATCGAGGAACACCACGACTGGTCCGGGCTGCACCAGCAAGTTGCCGGGGTGCGGGTCGGCGTGGAAAAACCCATGCACCAGCACCTGCTCGCAAAAGGCCTCGGTCATGATGAGAGCGACACGGTTAGCATCAATCCCCAGTTCCAGCAGCCGGTCGGTATCACTGATTTTCGTGCCGTCGATGAACTCCATAGTCATCACACGCCGCGCCGAAAGCTCTCGGTAGATTTCCGGCACGCGCACGTCGGCGCGGTGGGCCATGTCCCTGGCCACGCGTTCGGCGCTGTCCGCCTCAATGCGGAAGTCCAACTCACGCGGAACCGTTCGTCGCATCTCGTCCATCACAATGGTGAAGTCGAAGTTCGGTTCTAGTCTTGCGAGCAGCTTCACCAGCAGCGAGACGTTCCGGATGTCGGTCTCGACGATCCGTTCTATTTCCGGGTACTGCACCTTGACTGCCGCTGTTCGGCCATCGTGCAGCACGGCGCGATGGACCTGCGCCAGCGACGCCGACGCGATGGGCCGAATTTCGAAGGAGCGAAAGAGTTCCTCTGGCAGCTGGCCCAGCTCACGCTCCACCTGGCGGCGCACACTGCGATAGGGGCGTGCGGGCACCTGGTCCTGCAGCCGGCTGAGTACGGAGACGTATTCAGGTGGCGCCACATCCGCGCGGCTGCTGATGAACTGGCACGCCTTGATCAGCAACCCTTCCATGCGGATAGCCAGCCGGTAGAGACGTTCCGCCGCGCGCCGATTGGTTTCCGAAAGCAACAGTTCCCGCTCCGCGGCGGGAAGGTGCTTGGTTCGCTGGTAGCGCTTGTACTCCAGGTAGATGAGGACGAAGTTCCAGGCGACGATGAAAAAGCGAGCTACCTGCCGATGGATCGGAAGGGGCTTCAGTACCGGGGTTTGACGTTCCACACAGCCATCGTAGGCGGCGCGCTCAGCGCTGGTCTATCAGCGCGCTGATACCGCGCGTTACTCCGCCTTCACGCTAATGTCATTGACCTTCCACGCGCCGGCGATGTCCCGCCAACGGGTGACGATCGTGGCCTCACCATCTTCGCCTTTCATGACCACGTCGACTGGCGTGTCATCTCCGTCTGGTTCGCCGATTTTCACTTCGAACTCGGTCGCGGGTTTACGGGGCGGCTGAGCGGCCATCTGGGCCTGCATCGCCATTGCCTTTGCCATGCCTTCGGGCGTGAAAACCATCATGAGCCCGGCGATGTTCAGGCCCATCAGGTCCTTCGCGAACTGCTCCGCGCTTTCTTTCAGTTCTGCCATGGTCGTTGTGTCACCTTTCAGTTTCATCGGTAAGCCGCACCGGGGCGGGTCCGGGCATCCTAACGTGCAGCAAACCTTCCTGCCTACCGGGCGGTAAGGCGTGGGGAATTGGGCAGGAGACCCTCCGGCGCTAAACTCCCGGCTACACAGGAGGAGCAGTGACAAACTCCAACGAGATCCACGATGTCATCGTCATCGGTGCCGGCGCCGCCGGGGCAGTGGTAGCCGCACGCGCCAGCGAAGACCCCCGCCGAAGTGTGCTGCTCATCGAAGCCGGCCCGGACTACGCCGACACCGGCGCCACCCCCTTCGACCTGGTAAACAGCCACAAGAACTCGGAACAGGACCACGACTGGGGATTCGCTTACCAGCCTACCGAGCGCGGTGGGAGTCGTGCGTTTCCGCGGGGGCGCGTGACCGGGGGCTCCAGTGCCGTGAACACCACCATTGCCCTTCGCGGAATGCCCGAAGACTATGACGGCTGGGCGGACCACGGCTGTTCCGAATGGGCCTGGGAGAAGGTGCTGCCCGCGTTCCGCCGTCTCGAACGTGACCTCGATTTCGGCGATAAGGCGTACCACGGCGATGCAGGTCCGATTTCCATCCGACGCTACGAACGCGAAGAGATGACGCTTGCGCACCAGGCCTTCCTCGATGCCAGCCGCGCCCTTGGCTACCCGGACTGCCCCGATGCCAACGACCCGTGGTCGTGGGGCGCCGGTCCGCACCCCATGAACAAGCTTGGCCGAGCCCGCATTTCGACGGCGGTGGGATACCTTGCTCCCGCGCGGATTCGCCCCAATCTCACGATCCGCGCCAATACGCTCACGCGGCGGTTGGTCATCGAAAACGGCGTCGCGACCGGCGTGGAGGTCGAGACAGATGGGCAGGTCGAACTTCTGCAGGCCCGCCTAATCGTGCTTTCGGCGGGCGCCCTCCAGAGCCCGGCGATCCTGATGCGGTCGGGTGTTGGTCCAAGGGCCGAACTGGAGCAGCACGGTATAGAGGTGCTGCGAGACGTCCCCGCAGTTGGCGACAACCTGTCCGACCATCCCGCGCTCGCGGTGCTGTGCCGCGTCAAGGACCCGTCGATTCTCGACGCGGACCAACCGATCGTGCAGACGATCCTGCGCTACACCGCTCCCGGCAGTGACATGCGAAACGACCTGCAAATCGAGCAGTTTTCGTTTTCCCCGCGTGGCGGCCCGTTGGACTGTTTTGCCATCGCAGCTGTGCTGGAACAGGCGTATGGGACCGGCCGCGTGCGTCTTGCCTCGGCAGACCCCCATGCCGGGCCAATCACGGAGCAGCGCTTCTGCGAAGACGAGCGCGATCGGAAACGCCTGGCGCAGGGCTTCCGCGACACGATTGCCTTCACGGAAACGGAACCAATGAAGGGCTTAATCGAACAGGTGCTTTTTCCGGACCCGTCTCGCGAGCTGACCGATGAGGCGCTGGACGCGTTGCTGCTTAAGCTCTCAGCCAGCGGGTATCACCCATGCGCCACCCTGCGCATGGGCCCGGCTGGCGATGCCTCCTGCGTCGTCGACCAGTTCGGGCGCACCTTCGCAGTCGAAAACCTCGCCGTCGCAGACGCCTCCATCATGCCGACCGTGCCCCGCGCCAACACCAATCTCACATCCATCATGATCGGCGAAAAGATAGGCGAGTGGCTGCGAACCCAACCGCACATCTACGGGCTGTAGGACGGAAGCTCGATTTTGCCGCGCCTGTTCCACTTCAGCGACGACCCGTCGATTGAGGTATTCGAGCCTCGCCCGGTGACTGTTGCCTCGGCACGGCCGCCGGGCCAGGAGTGGCAAAACGGGCCGCTCGTGTGGGCCGTCGGCGAGTGGTACCAGCCTGCGTATCTGTTTCCCCGTGACTGCCCGCGCATTCTCCTTTGGCCCACCGCCGAAACGACACCGGCGGACCGCGAGCAATGGATGGGCCAACGCGAGTGCCGGATGCTCGCCCACGTCGAATGGGCATGGCTGGATCGCATCCGCTCAGCAGCGATCTACCGCTACGAATTCGACCCCGAGGGATTCGAACCGATCGACACCGATCCGTGGATGTGGGTAAGTCGCCGGCCGCAAACACCCATCCAACGAACCGAGTTTGTCGACTTGCTCGGTGCGTTGCGGGACGCCGACGTGGAACTCAGGTTGATGCTTTCGCTGGCACCGCTCCGTAGCGCATGGGACTCAACGCTGCACGTGTCAGGCATCCGACTTCGCAACGCGAACGGTTGGGGCGAGTAATCCTGCGACCGTAGTACTATCCCCGCACGACCCAAACCACTCCCCGGGGAATCCAACGAACCCATGAACCGATCTCTTCTGCCGGCGACCCTGCTGGCAATGCTTGTGGCCCTGCTCGCAGCGCCAATCGCAATCGCCCAGGAGCCCCAGCGGCTTGACGGCCAGGTCACGGACTCGGCGAACGTGCTGGACGAACGGGCGCTTCAGCCAGCGCTGGACGCATTCGAAACGGCCACGGGTTCGCAGCTTCATGTGCTCTTCGTCTCCACAACGGGTGACCTCCCGCTCGCCCCATATGTGGACGAGACGGTTGAGCTCAACAACTTCGGCGCCGGCGACGCCCTGTTCGTGGTCGCGGTCGAAGACCGAACGTATCAATTGTGGGTTGGAGACCGCCTTGCCAGTTCCGTCTCGGCGACGGAACAGGATGACATCCTCATCGACGAGGTCGAGCCGTTCCTCGCGGATGGTGACTACGACGGGGCAGTCCGGGCAGTCGCCTCGGGGCTGGCGGCCGCAGCCACCGGGTCCCCGCTACCTGCCGTCCCGACCCCCTTGCCAACGCAGGGAGACGGAAGCGAAACGGGTTCCAGCGGCGGTCCCAACATCTTTGTCGTGCTTTTAGTCCTGGGTGTGATCGTCGCCGTCATCTGGGGTGGGCTGAAAGTATGGCGGCGGATGCGCCCCGCATCGGCCGCGGGCACCAGGTCCAAGCAGACAGGCGCCGCCGACCTTGCCGAACGGGCGAACGAAGTCCTGCTGGAGGCTGACGAAGCAGTCCGCGATGCATCGCAGGAGGTGTCTTTCGCCGAAGCCGAGTTTGGAACAGGTGAGGTTGGCGTATCCCGCAAGGCCCTTGGGGAGGCTGAGACGAAGCTCAACGAGGCCTTCCGCATTCGGCAACAACTGGACGATGAGATCAATGAAACCCCGGCTGAGCGGGAAACGATGCTGAGGTCGCTCATTGCTGCTTGCGAATCGGCAATCGCCATCTCCGAAGCGGAAATCGACCGCGTTGACACGCTGCGTGACCTCGAACGGCGGGCAGAGGAAGTGCTGGCAAGCCTCCCGGGCCAGGTTGCGGAAGCTACGGGGAAGATCGCAACGGCTCGTGGCGACCTCGCATTCCTGGAGGCCAATGCGGCGGGCGCCGTGGCTGAGGTACGGGGAAATGTGGAAGAGGCCGAGAAGTGTGTCGACTTCGCTGAGGAACAGATAGAGGATGCCCGGGCATCGCTGCCAGCCGGCGAGGCGGAGCCATCGGCCCCGGCCATTCGCGCGGCCCAGGCGGCGCTCGCCGAAGCCGACCGGTTGAGCATTGCTATCTCCGAGTTGCGGAGTGGCATTGAGACTGCGCGTGAAGCACTGCCAGGGGACCTCCGCGCCGCGGAGGCCGCGATCAACGCCGCCCGAAGCGCAGGAAGCACTCCAGCTCCGGCCGCCGGGAGCCTATCGGAGGCGGAGCGTTTGTTGCGGGAAGCTCGCGAACTCGGCAGCGGAACCCGGGCCGACCCGGTGACTGCCCGCGCCCGCGCCGTGCAGGCTCGGTCGCTGGCTGAGAGCGTGACTACCGCGGCACGTTCGGAACATGAGCGCCAACAACAACTCCGGGCGACAACTGCATCGTCAATTGCCTCGGCGCGGACCACCTTCGACCGGGCCCAGGACTACATCCAGAGCAGGCGAATGGGCGTGGGGAGCTCGGCACGCACAAGGCTAACCGAATCGCGCCGCCACCTGGATGAGGCGCGCCGCTTCGAGCGCTCCGATCCCACTCGGGCTTCATCCGAAGCGACCGCGGCCACGCGCCTGGCCGAAGAAGCATTGCGGCTCGCCTCTCGCGACTTCGCGTCATACGACCAGCCGGCCAACAGCCGACCGCGTAATCTGCCGGGCTCGCGCCATTCGACTCGGGGTGGTGATATCGCCTCGGCCGGTGCGGTCCTGGCCGACATTCTCGGCGCTGGCGTTGACGGCTCCCGCTGGGGAACCCCCCGGAAGTCGTCACAGTCGCGTCAGAGGCCGCCTGGCGGCCGTAGTTCGGCGGGTAGCTTCAGCATCCCCGGTCTCGGACGAAACAGTACCTCCGGCAGCCGTCCGGCCGGTGGCGGTGGACGCAGCCGTGGCGGGCGCTGGTAAGCTACTCTTCGCATCACGCAGAAAACTTCCAAAGAGAGATTTCATGGCCTCATCGATTCTCGGACGCATCGGTCAACTCTGGCGCTCTAACGTCAATTCAATGCTCGACAAGGCAGAAGACCCCGAAAAAATGCTTGATCAGCTCATTCGCGACTTCAGCAACAACATTCGCGAGGCCGAAGAGGCCGTGGCGCAAACCATCGGGAACCTTCGGCTGCTTGAAGGCGACTTGAAAGAAGCCCAGGAAGCATCTGTCGAATGGGGCAACAAGGCTGTCGCGGCATCACGTCGCGGTGACCAGCTCCGTGCAGAGAACAACATTGCCGAGGCTGACAAGTTCGACGAATTGGCCAAGGTAGCTCTACGGCGCCAGATCGACTTCGAGAAGCAGACCACGATGTTGCAGAGCCAGGTCGCCCAGCAATCTGAACTCTCGGAGAAGCTTAAGGACGGGTTGAACAAGATTCGTCGCAAGCGCGAGGATCTTGTACAGAAGCGGGATGAGCTCGTCTCCCGGGCAAAGATGGCCCGCGCGCAGCGGTCCGTTACCGAAGCGGTACGCGATGTCTCGGTCATGGACCCGACGAGCGAACTCGGCCGCTTCGAAGAACGTATCCGTCGCGAAGAAGCACAGGCCCGGGGCATGGAAGAGGTACTCGCTTCGTCCTGGGAGGACCAGTTCTCCGGCTTGGACGCGATGTCGGACGATCTCGAGATTGCTGAACGTCTTGCGGCCATGAAGAGCGGCCAATAAACCAAACCCGGGTTCGGTCACGAATCGTGCGGGAGGACCATGCCAGCACTTCTCATACTCGCCATAGTTGCGCTCATACTTCTCGTGATCGTCGCGGCCATCATCCGCACGGTCATCGGACTGGTTCTCGCATTGGCAGTTGCGATCCTGGCAGGTGTCATCGCCCGTGAAGTCGTTGGCGGTAAGAAGTCCAGCATCGTGGAGCTTCTGCTCGTCGGGCTGGTTGGCGCCCTTGTCGGCACCATCCTGGCCCGCATTGCCGGACTTCCCCGGCTCATTTCCGTCGGTGGTTTGCCAATCCTGTGGACCATTGTCGGCGCGATCATTGTGGCGGTGGTTTGGAACGCCGTCTCGTCAAGGGACGCCCGCACTGCCGCATAGCCCACCGCACTACGCATACACGAACGCCCCGGCCATCGGTCGGGGCGTTTGCATTTCGAGTTTGGCCAAAGCCTGGCAACGGGAAGTTAGTCTGGAGGCGCCGGCCGGAATCGAACCGGCGATAAAGGTTTTGCAGACCTCTGCCTTACCACTTGGCCACGGCGCCGGGAGATTGGTGTAGTGGTGCCCAGGGTGAGATTTGAACTCACACGCCCAAAAGAGCACTGCCCCCTCAAGACAGCGTGTCTGCCGTTCCACCACCTGGGCACTAACCAAATGCTATGGGTCTCCATACCTTTGCGGCAAGCCCGGGGGCTTCGAGGGTGTCCGCGAGAGGTATACCTGGCAGGGGTGACAGGACTCGAACCTGCGACACTCGGTTTTGGAGACCGATGCTCTTCCAACTGAGCTACACCCCTGCGTAGCCCCAAAATGCTAACAGAAGGCCTCCAACAGGGAATGCCCGTCATGGTCTGCCATCACGCGGCAAAGGCGTGTGCGCCGGTACTTCCGCAGGCGGGGCACCGGGGCACGCGGGTCAGTCGCGGGCTTTCGGTGAAGTGGAACTGCGCGTTGCACCGGTCACACTGCATCCGCGAGAACATCTTCCCTTCGCGGCGTTTGCTGTCCCACGGTGGCTCCATGCGCTGCGGCTCCCTTCCTGGCTGCCGGCTATGGCCCGGCATCTACCTTGATGTTCGGTACAACGCTCGAAGCAGCGTAGAGGTTGCCAGCGGCCCGTAAACATCGGGCCTCTATACTCGCACCCATGCCCACGACAGTTCGCCATCTGCTTGCTTCCGCCGACCTCAACAGCGACGAGATCGTCGAGATTCTCCAACTCGCCCGCCGCTTGAAGGCCCGGCCTGTCCCGGTTCTCGATGGCGTGCAACTCGCGCTGCTCTTCGAAAAGCCTTCTCTGAGAACGCGTATGAGTTTCGAAGTCGGGACGCGCAAGCTTGGCGGCGCCGTCATTTACATGGCCCCCCAGGAAGTTGGCATTGGTGAGCGCGAGGCGATCAAGGACGTGGCTCGCGCAGTTTCCCGCTACGTCGACATCGTCGCGATGCGAACCTACGGCCAGTCGAACGTGGAGGAATACGCGGCGTACTCCTCCATCCCGGTCATAAACGCCCTTACCGAAGACGAACACCCCTGCCAGGCATTGGCGGACCTGCTCACTCTCCAGGAAAAGTGGGGAGACGTGAAGGGTCACACGCTCGCCTATGTCGGCGATGGGAACAACGTCGCAGCTAGCCTTGTCGTGACCGCTGCCTCACTTGGCATGCACGTCCGCATTGCTTCTCCCCGCGGCTACACCCTGCCGGAAGCGCTGCAAACAGAAGTCAGCGTCCGAGCGAGCCAGAGTGGCGGAAGCTTCGAAACGAGCGACCGGCCAGAAACGGCAGCCAACGGCGCCGAGGCAATCTACACAGACGTGTGGACCTCGATGGGCCAGGAGCGCGAAGCCGCTCGCCGCCAAATCGACTTCGCGGGTTGGCAGGTCAACCGCCAACTGCTGGACCAGGCACAGCCAGGCGCATTCGTTATGCACGACCTGCCGGCCCACCGTGGCGAAGAAATCACCGATGAGGCCATCGAAAGTTCATCGTCAGTCGTCTTCGACCAGGTGGAAAACCGCACGTGGGCCCAGGCCGCCGTGGCCGTGACCTTGCTTGGCCTTGTTGAAAAGGCTTCACAACTGGGCGCTTAGCCCCGGGCATTACCTGCGACCGCGTATAGTGAACCCCTAACGCTAACTCGCCGGGAAAATCCATCCATGCCCGACCTCGAACATGCCCGAGAGGTATTGCGGCAGTTTGGCCCAACGAGCGTCATCGACATTCTGCTGATAGCAGCCGTCATTTTCGCTCTGTTGCGCCTGCTGAGCGGTACTCGCGCTATCACTCAGCTGCGTGGCGCCCTCTCGCTCATTCTGATCCTCGTACTCGCCGGGCGGCTCTTCGACCTCACCGTCGTCAATTTCCTCGTGGAGAACTCATTCACCGCGCTCGTCATCGGCGCCGCCGTCGTCTTTCAGCCAGAGATTCGCCGAGCGCTCGATAGGCTCGGTCGCACCGGCGTCCGAGGAATGCTGGGACGGGAGGAGTTCGACGAGGTGATCGAAGCAATTGCTACCGCCGTCCGCCGAATGTCCCACGATCGCCATGGCGCGCTCATAGTCATTGAGCGCCAGACCGGGCTCCAGGATGTGGTCGATACCGGCGTCGAAGTGGATGCGCGGGTTTCGGCGGAGCTGCTTACCGGCATCTTCTTTCCGAATTCGGCTATGCACGACATGGCGGTCATCATCCGGGGGGACCGTGTCGCTGCGGCTGGCTGTGTGCTCCCTCTTGCGAGTGAACTTCCCGAATCCGACCGCAATCTCGGGACGCGACACCGAGCTGCCATCGGGGTCACCGAACAAACTGACGCCATTTCTGTGGTGGTGTCCGAGGAAACCGGGGGCGTAAGCGTCGCCGTGGACGGCGAGCTGACCCATGTCGCCGACGACCGCCGCCTCCGCTCGGTGCTCCGGTCACTGACCGGCGGTGAGCCGATCGCTGCCCGTGAGCCCGTGAGGGTGGCATCGTGAGGCGCCCTGGTGGCTCCCCGCAGGGTTACTTGTCCACGACCGGCGCTTTGGCCAGGGCGACATTTCGCAATGTTGCCGACCATTGGATGCTGGCAATCTTCAGCCTGGTAGCGGCTGGCGGAATCTGGTTCGTGATCCAGGATATCGAGAACCCACGGGTTGAAGCGGTTGTGCCGATTGAAGGCACCCAGGGCGTACTGGTGACGCCGGTCAACCTGAGTCCGGACTACGTGCTGGCACAAACCTCACGCGTTCGCGTTCGTGTTGAAGCCCGTGAAAGCGACATCCCCACACTGCGGGCTTCCGATTTCCGGGCGACAGTGGACCTGCAGGGGATCGCGGAGGGTGACCGTGCGTCGCTGCCTGTCGATGTCATCTCGCTCGATAGCAACGTCAATGTGCTTTCCGTCGACCCCCCTCGCATTGAAGTGGAATTGGTGCGCATACAGACAGCGGAGTTCCCGGTACAGGTGAATATCACCGGTGCGCTGCCCGCGAGCTTTCGCGAGAGCCAGGACCGGGTGATTACACCAGGGTTCGTAACCGCCAGCGCCCGTCCGGAGCTCCTGGCGAACGTCGACCGGATTGAAATCGATGTGAACCTGAGCGGCCAGCGCGAATCGTTTCGCTTTACGGGGCCGTTGGTAGCCCGCAACCGGAACGGCGACACCCAGATCGTGACACTCTCGAACGCCCAGGCGAACGTCGATTTCTTCATTGAGCAAGTGACAGTCGAAAAAACACTGCCCTTGCGCCACCAGCTCTCCGGCAATCCCGCGCCGGGTTACCAGGTCGATTCGATCGTGATCCAGCCACGCTTTGTGACTGTCACCGGGACCCGGGAGATTATCGACAACCTCACGGAGATCGTCCTCGAAGCGGTCGACATAAGCGGCTCATCGAGCCAGGTGACCTCGCGTGCGGGCATACAGATTCCGCCAAACGTTGTCGTCATCGACCAGCGTGTTGACGCACTCGTGGAAGTTGGTATCAGCCCCATCATCTGCGGCAGCAGTTCGAACGGCGGATGCGGCGCGGCAACCTTCTACGTGGCGCCTGAATTCCGAGATGTCCCCGAAGGATTGCAGGTCGCCGCCGGTAGCTACCAGGCAATCGTGCAGATTGCTGGGCCTATTGGTGCTGCGGGTAACGTAGATCCGGGTACGATCACGGTGTTCGTCTCGCTCGAAGGCGCCACAGAAGGTACCTCCACCGTCATGCCCACTGTTTCCGTGATTGCACCCCACCAGGTGGAGTCGGTTCAACCGATCGAAGTGCGCCTGGTCCCGGCGGCAACGCCATGACCGTTGCCTCCAGGCCCCTTCCCGTTGTCGCGATCGTCGGTCGGCCGAACGTTGGCAAGTCGTCCCTGTTCAATCGCATCGTGGGCGAACGCCGCGCCATTGTTGAAGACGAACCGGGAACCACGCGTGACCGCCTCGAAGCCGATGTCGAATGGATGGATCGGCGTTTCCGGCTGATCGACACTGGGGGCTACGAAGACCAGGACACAAACGTCTACGCGTCTTTGATCGGTGGCCAGGTTCGCGCCGCTATTGAATCTGCCGCCATCGTATTGCTCTGCATCGATGCGCGCGACGGGCTGACGGCTACCGACTACGAGATTGCCCGCATCGTCCGCGAGTCAGCCCGGCCGGTGATCGTGGTAGCCAACAAAGCAGACAACGAGCGTCGCGAACTCACCGCACTTGCAGATGCTTGGGAACTGGGCATGGGTGAACCAATCCCCGTGAGCGCTCTGCACGGGATCAACGTCGGCGTCATGCTCGATGAGGTAATCGAACGCATCCCTGAACAGACTGCGTTACCGGAACACGACCGCGTTCGGATCGCCATCATCGGCCGTCCCAACGTTGGGAAGTCCATGCTCCTCAATGCGCTGGCAAACGAGGAGCGCGTGATCGTGAGCGATATCGCCGGCACGACCCGGGACGCCATTGACCTGGATATTGACACGCCCGAAGGCGCGTTCACCATCGTCGACACGGCTGGCATTCGCCGCCCGGGCAAGCTCGGCGTCGGCGTTGAACGCCACTCCGTGACCCGCGCTCGCCAGGCGATCGAGCGCTGCGACGTCGCCATTCTCGTGGTGGACGGGACTGAGGGCGTTACCTCGCAGGACACGCACATTGCTGGCATGGCTGTCGATGCGCACAAGGGTCTTGTGGTTGCCGTGAACAAGGTCGACCTCTGGGACGACCCGGAAGCGAAACGCGACTGGCTGAATCGCCAAATGCGTGGTCGGCTGCAGTTCCTTCCCTACGCGCTGATCACCTTCATTTCGGCGCTCAACAAGCGCGGACTCGGAGATATGCTGACTTTGACGGTGCAGGCGCGTGAAGCTCGCCGCCGCCGTGTCGCCACGCCAGCCCTGAACTCCATGTTCCGCAAAGCTATGACGACGCATCATGCGCCGGTGGTCCACAGCAAGCGGCTAAAGCTCTTCTACGCCACGCAAGCCGGGATCGACCCGCCCACGTTCATCCTCTTTGTGAACGATCCCAAGATTATCCACTTCAGCTACCGGCGCTTCCTCGAACGTTCCCTGCGAGAGGCCTTCGACTTCGAGGGTACGGCGGTCAAGATGGTCTTCAAGTCTCGAAGCGAGGATGACCCCGAGCAGTGATGCCCGAAGTCCTTGCCAGCCTCGTGCTGGGCTACCTTCTCGGATCCCTGCCTTCCGGCCTGATTGCCGGGTACATCTGGTTGCAAAAGGACATTCGCAACTTCGGCAGTGGCAGCACTGGAACCACAAACGTGCTCCGGACCGCTGGAAAGGCCGCGGCAGCCTTCGTCCTGGTCGCGGACATTGCCAAGGGTGTCATCCCTGCGTTGGTGGGCCGATTCATTTTTGACGAGCCGTGGGCTGCTGCGGTGGGCGCTAGCGCCGCCGTCGTCGGTCACATCTGGCCGGTGTTCGCCGGCTTCCGGGGCGGACGAGGCGTGGCAACTGCATTCGGCGGCATCCTTGGCCTTGCCCCACTGCTAGCGCTCGCTTTCCCCGTGATTGCCATAGTCCTGGTGGTTCCCACGCGTATTGTGTCTCTCATGTCGGTCGTCGGGTCTTTTCTCGCTGGCGCCGTGGTCGTCATCGCATGGGCTCTTGGCCACACCGAGGCAGCGTATGCGGCCTACGCCGTTGTTGCTGTCGCGCTCATTGAGTACAAGCACATCCCGAACCTCAAGCGGCTGCTTGCCGGCACCGAACCGCGGATCGGCCAGGGTGGCGATCGGCCCGCTCCACGGTGACTCCCGTGCGAATCGCGGTCGCAGGCGCAACTTCCTGGGGCGCAACCTTGTCCTGGCTCCTGGCGCGTGGTGGCGGGTCGGTCGATGTTTTCGCCCGGGACCACGCTGAAGCCTCAATCATCCATGAGTTACGCGGACTAGCCCGATTGCCTTCGTTGACGCTGCCTGACAACGTCGAGGTCAAGGCGCCACCCGGTGGAGATGACTACGATGGCCTCGTTATCGCCGTTCCTTCCCGGTCGGTTCGGGAGTTTGCTCCCCTTCTCGGCGTCTCCCTCGCTACTCCAGTCTTGAGCGCTACCAAAGGGCTCGAGCCGGGTTCCAACCTTCGCGTGAGCGAGGTCCTTGGCGAGCTCGGGTTTTCGAACGTTTCCGTTCTTTCCGGCCCAAACCTTGCGGACGAAGTATCACGTGGGCTCCCGGCAGCCGCTGTTGTGGCGGCGAGAGACGGTGAGGCGGCAACCAGGTGGCAGCAGCTTCTCGCCACGCCGACATTTCGAACCTATCGAGCCGAAGACGTGGTTGGTGTCGAACTGGGAGGGGCACTGAAGAACGTTGTCGCCATAGCGGCGGGTGCCGCAGAGGGAATGGGTTTCGGGGCCAACACGATCGCGGCGATCGTCACGCGCGGGCTTGCGGAAATGACCCGGCTGGGAGTTGCGATGGGCGCCAGTAGCGAGACGTTTCGTGGCCTCGCGGGTGTAGGCGACCTGAGTGCCACGTGCTTTTCACCGCTGAGTCGCAATCACCAGTTCGGAGCCTTGCTTGCTGCGGGACGAACGCCGGCCGATGCCCTCACCGAAGTTGGCCAGGCGGTGGAAGGCATCAACGCTGCGCACGTGGCGGTCGCGCTCGGTCATCGGCACAACGTCGACGTTCCAATCGCACAGCAGGTGGTTGCCGTGCTCAACGGTGAAAGCGACCTGCCCCGCGCCATGACGGAATTGCTGTCCCGCTCGCTAAAGCATGAGTCTGACTGAGAGACCCATGACTCCCTGGGTGTAAACTTAGATACCTATGAGTTCGCCTGCCCTCACAGAAATCACCGCCGTTCTCGATGCTTTGGAATCGGGAGCGATGCCCAGTGAGCCAATGGTCGTCGCGCTGTCTGACCTTGGTCGAAACGAAGCCGCAGCAGTCGCATCCCGATGGACGGCCCTGCCCATCTTGCCGCGAACGGCTGCCATGACCATCGCGGCCGCTCTCAGCCATAGCCGCGTCGACCTGGACTTCGTGCGTCTTGCCAACATCGTGCTCCGAGAGGACACGCCAATAGCCCAGCGGGCTGCGCTGGCGGCGTTGGATGGACGGGGTGGCTCCGAAATTGCGAGGCGCATAGCGGAGGTACTCGCTGCCGCCCAGGATGAACAACTCCAGTCGGCCGCCGCCGAAGCAGCAGCACCCTACGTGCTCCAACTTGAACTCGGTGAACTCGAGGACGAGGGCGAGCCGCTCGTAGAAGCGCTCCGTAGCATCGCGAGTTCGAGTGGTTCCACCGACGTCCAGGCGCACGCCATCCGTTCACTCGGAGCACTAAGTCGCGAATGGGTTGAAGAGCTCATTCGCGACGCCTTCTACAGCGAAGACCAGGTACTTCGCCTTGCCGCCATAGACGCCATGGGAAACAGCGCCAACATCGACTGGTTCGAATACCTGGAGGAGACGCTTTCCGCTGAGGACCCCGCGTTCCGCGTTGCCGTTGCGAGAGCCTTCGCAGCTATCGGAGACGAAGCGGGCTCCGACTCGGTGGCTGAGTTGTTGGTGGACGACGAACACGAAGTTGTCGCCGCCGCCATTGCCGCGCTGGGCGAAATCGGTGGCGAGGATGCAGTGCAGCACCTGGAGAACTTCCGCCGCCGGGTTCCCGAAGAACTCGAAGGCGACCTGGAAGAGGCCGCCGCGATCGCTCGAGGCGAGTTTGAGACCCTGGCTCCGCCCACCGCGGTTGAGGACGAGGACGAATGAGCCGCCCACGCCGTACGCAGCGCGCTTTCTCGGCCGGGGGCGTGGTCACGCGGGAAGGCCCCGGCGGAGAGCCGGAGGTAGTGGTGTGTCTTCGCAACCGGGGACGCCTTGTCTGCCTGCCAAAGGGCACGCCCGAGGCGGACGAAGAGCCTCTACAGACCGCCCTGCGCGAAGTGCGAGAAGAGACTGGCCTCAGCGTCGAAGCCGTAGCCCCGCTGGGAGACATCCAGTACTGGTTCGCCGAGCGCGGCGCCCGTGTGCACAAGACCGTACGTTGGTGGCTAATGAGGGCCACCGGGGGAAGCGTCGATGATCACGACGAGGAGTTCGAAGTCGTGAAGTGGGTCCCGATTGGAGAAGCCGCGAACACCTTGAGTTTCGTGGATGAGCGAAACATCCTTGCCAAGGCCGAGCAAGAACTTGGCGTTGAGATGCACTAATGCCGGAGCGGGAAACCGTCATTGCCGAAACACCTCGCCTGCGGATACGCCGCAAGCAGGTTGACGACGCCGTCGACGACTACCGCTGGCGGCGAGACCCCGATGTAGTGCTCTTTGACGGTGTTGAGCCCACGTCCATCCCTTTCAGCGTCTTCGTAAACCAGTTCCAGGCCGAACTCGAGGTTGTGAACCCGGAGCGGTGCCAGTTCTCCATAGTCGAGGAAGATGGCGTCCACGTTGGCAACATCATGTACTACAACGCGAACCGGGTGAGCGGCGTCGTGGAAATAGGCGTGGCAATCGCGGAACGTGCCTATCGCGGTCGTGGGCTTGGGCAGGAAGCGCTCCGTGCCTTTCTGCCCTATCTCTTCGACACCCTCGAGTTCCGGACCGTACAGCTACACACGCTCGAGTGGAATGCGCGGGCCCGCAAGACGTTCGAGGCAGCTGGATTTCGTACGACAGCCAGGGTGCTGCGCGGGTCGAATGCGCTGCTGCGGATGGAATGCAACCGGGCAGACGCCGTCCGGTCTGGAGTGCTGGAGCCGGGGGCAGAAGCGGAATCGCTCTCGTGAGGTCGCTGAATGTGCGCTACTTCGTGGTCACCGCATAGCTACCTGCCTGAAACAGCAATCTCCCGCTGAATCGCTCGCTCCAGCCCTCTCCAACTCAGCCTTTGTTGCCGAAACCTCTATCAGGGCAACGTTCTGCACGCAGCTTTCGAGATGCGTCACGTTGAAGGGTGTTATGAACGTGAATCTAGCTCGCGCCGAAAACCCGACGGATATCCAGCCTGTGGCTGACGAGTCTGTCGCTGCGCATCCCGGCGCGCCACAGCTACGTGTACTCCCCGCATTGCCACCTGCCCCCGAAAGAATCGAAGACCTCGGCGTCCCCGATAGCTTCGTGGAAGACCTGCTGCTCAAGAC